>CAIWEX010001248.1 GCA_903911795.1 uncultured Schlesneria sp. | reverse complement strand
TCATGGAAGCGAATCCCCCAGTACGCGAGCTTCTTGTCGGGCCTGAAAATCATGCAGGCGAGCCCGCAGTTCGGGGTGAGATGCCGCCAGAATCCGGACGGCCAGCAATCCGGCGTTTTTCGCACCCGCTTCGCCAATCGCCAGCGTTCCGACCGGGATTCCCCCTGGCATCTGGACGATCGATAAGAGTGAATCCATCCCGTTCAACGCACGGCTCTGTACCGGAACACCAAGTACCGGTAACACGGTCTGCGATGCGACCATACCGGGCAGGTGGGCCGCCCCCCCGGCACCGGCGATAATCACTTGTAAACCTCGACCCTCAGCCGACTTCGCGTAATCGTTCATCAGTGCGGGGGTGCGATGGGCCGAGACGATCCGGCACTCGTGAGGAACTCCGAATTCCACCAGGATGTCAGCCGCCGACTTCATGGTTTCCCAGTCGGATTTACTCCCCATGATGACTCCCACCAGGGGAGAAGGGGGGACGGATTCAGGCATATTCGATCGCAGTTCCGCAGCGAGTGAGATAAAGATTCGACTCTGTCCAAGCATGTTCCCACAGGCAGAACTCCCAATCAAGGGAAGGACGTGATTGCGAACAGCATCAAAAATCAATCTAATGTGATTGATTCGCGGTCAGGTGACCGCTTCCCCTTCTCGCTCGAAGGAGTCGATTGTGACCCGGTTCGCTCGTTTGTCAGTAATTGCAGCCTCTACCGTTGCCGTCGGTCTGCTGGTTTTGTCACCGGTCGGGGCTCAGACGGGTAAATCGAAGGCCAAGCCGAAAACAATCAGTCCGACGGAGCTGAAGAAGCTGGATGCGCGGATGGAAGAAGTCCAGCGGTCGTTTCTGAAGGACACCGATTCGATCATCAAGGGCTACGAAGAAAGTGGTCAGTTCGACCGGGCCAAAGTGCTGCTGGAAGTCCTGCAGAAGCTGGATCCCAAGAACGAAATCATCAAGAAGAAGCTGGAACAGCTTGACGACAATATTCTTGATTCGACCGAATTCGATTTGGAACTTGATCCGTCGAAGCCTTGGCAACCGGTCGGACAGGTCGTCAAAGATCGCCTGTTCCGCGTGGAAGTCGAAGGGGATTACAAGTTCATTTCGACATCGACAGTCGGTCCAGAAGGCTTTCCAACCAAGGACCCCGCAAACGATATGGTGAACGCACCTCTCGGTTCCGTCGTGGCGATTGTTGTTCCCCCAGGTGGAGCGAATGCTGGTGGCGGAGGTGGTGGCGGAGGAAATCGACAGCCAAACGCGTTCTTTATCGGTTCCAAGTACGAACAATCGGCTCAACGTGATGGAATGTTGCTCTTGAAGGTCAACGTCCCACCCGGTGCCAAATGTACAGGGAAACTGAAAGTCAAAGTGGGTGGTGTCAACAAATCCACGTGATATCACGCACTTTGTCACGGCGTAATTTCAGCAATGTCGACTCTTGTCCCTCCGTCTCCTGTCCCTCCATACGGTGTCGCAGTCCTCGGCTCAGGCCCCGGCGCCCGATACGCCTGCGAACGGTTTGCTTTACACCACGATTTTGCGGTTGTTGCCGAGCTTGATCCTGCGAATAGCGCAACGTCGATGGCCTCATTGCTGAAGAATGATCTGCTTCATGTGATGTACTTCGCAGGCCCCGATAATGGGGAAAGATCCGTCGGCGATCTCATGAGTGATGGTATACAAGCCGGTAAGCACATCGTGTTGCGATCTGGTGTCGTGAAAGACCTCGCCAGGCACGGTGAACTCGCGGCACTAGCGACCAACGGCGTTCTGGCTGTCGTCGAGGAACCGCGCCGTTGGGATGAAGACTTTCTCAATGCCAAATTTCTGATCGATACGGGAAAGCTGGGGTCTCTGAAGCGAATTCGACTGGCCACGCATGAACTGAAATTTCCCGGCGAATCATTTCCCAACGGAGTACTGCGAGACTTGGGCCTCCACTGGATGGATCAACTTCTGGCTTTTGTGAATGAGGATCTCGCGTCCTGTAATCTGCGTCGCACTTACGGCAAAGAGGGAACCGTGGACGACGGATTTGTGGCAGTCCTGGAGTTCACGGGCGGCATATCAGCGATGATCGAGATTCAGACGACATCACTATTATCCTCACGGTCAGGATGGTACGTCGAAGGAACTGCGGGCGCTTATCGGAACGGACGATTCTATACGAGGACTGACGACGGTGAGATTGTTGACGAACCTGTTGAACGTCCAACGGAGTTCTCGAAAGGTTTCGTTGGGACCCTGGCAGCAGCCATCGGTGGTGACCCCATAGCACGAGCCTGCCTGGTGAGCCTGACGCACGCAGTCCGTGTTCAGGCGGTGATCGATTCACTCCTCGCGAATGAGCAACGTTAGATAGTGGTTCGTAACGTCGGCGAACTTATGCTGGGTGAGCAGCACAAGAAATCTCAGACCGAACACCCATCAAATGCCGACATCAACTATCGTCACGTTGGCTGAACGTTTCTCAAGCCGCTGGCATCTGATCGATAGCCATCGTGGATATCAGACCTGAAGATGATCCAGTGCCTCGACCGGTGACATCAGGTAACTGACATAAAAGGGCCCAAACTCAGCATAGCGTGCGGATGCCTTGTCGAATCGCATCGTGTAAACGATATCTTTGATCGATTCAGGGTTGCGTCCCCACAGTGTTACGCCCCACTCCCAGTCGTCCAGACCCGTGGATGCCGTAATCAGTTGCGAAACCCGGCCAGCAAACTTGATTCCGCTGGTGGCATGCTCGGCCATCAAGGCTGATCGGCTGCTGAACGGTTCCGTGTACCAGTTGGCGAGTGGATGACGAGCCTTGTTCATCGGATAGAAACAGGTGACCGGCCAGTTGGGAAAATCAGGGCACAGCCGCTGCTTGTTCATCATGGGGAGCCGCTGGCTGTAGGCGTTGACCTTCGCGGCGTAGGCAGGATCGTCGGGGGAAACCCCTTCATGCCGCAATCGCTCGGAATATTGTTCGATTGTCGGAACGTATTCCGAGATCTCGGTGATCGAAACAAACGAATAAACGGGTTGCAGGGCCGTTCCCAGCGGGCTGCTGCGCAAACCCTGGCGCACACCATCAATCAGCAGTGGGTCCGGGTCCATGATCATCAGGCCCAGGTCCGCTTTGTGACCTGATACGACCGAGGTCTGCAAGCGGGTCGGGGCTCCAGGTCGGGCGGGGTCGAGCAGATGAGCGACAATTTCGCGACCTTCTGCCAGCTGCTGCGCGCTCAGTTGCCCGAGAGCTGCCTGATCGATCCGGTAGTACAGATGCAGGCAATGCCAGCCTTCGGCGAGCTTGACGGTCGGTTCGGGAAGTGCCTGCGGTGCGTGAGTCGGTCGGTTCACAAATCGTTCCTGTCAGTAAGCAAAATCAATGTTGCAAGTCTGCGTTTATTCTTCTTCGTGGTGTTGTTCGGGCTTGGGATAGCCACCCCAGAGCAACGGCTTGGCAGCGTTTTTCAGTTCACCCCGCTCGAGCAGTCCCAGGATCTGTTGTACGGTTTGATTGGCCGAGAGTTCTTTTTTCAGTCGTTGAACAATCTCGTTCGTGACCATCTTTTCACCCTTCCCGGATTCCCCTTCCAGGAAGGCTCGCTTCTGATCGAAGACAGCCCAGAAGATCGTTCGATCAAAATTCTTGACGTTGTCTCGGACCTTGGTGGCTTCGCCGCCTTTGCAACGCTGACCGTTGACGCGGTACATCTCGCGGCGTTCGAAAATGATAGCGATGACGTTCCAGTCCTTCGTGCTGAACAGACCCATGAAGCGCCTCCTCGATGTTTGTTGTGGGAAGGCCCGCTTTGTACCACGTTAGCCAAAAATTCGCCACAGGCCGATCGGCGCGAGTCTTCCAACCCCGCCGAATCAAATAACGCAAGTTCGGCGCGGGTCTCCTGACCCCGCCGAAACCGCCGACCGAAGGTCTCCTCTTCAT
>CAIWEX010001247.1 GCA_903911795.1 uncultured Schlesneria sp. | reverse complement strand
CTCGGGGCCAATGATTTTTTGAGTAAACCGATTGACCCGATGGACATGCTGCCCCGTGTCCGTAATTTGCTGGCATTGCGTGCTCAGCAGAATTTTCTGCTGCGATCATCGGAAATGCTTGAAGCGGAAGTGCGGCGACGAACGGCCGCTTTAGTGAAGGCCGAACAGAACATCATCAACTGCCTGGCGCGTGCCGCAGAATACCGCGACAACGACACGGGACGACATGTCATCCGAGTCGGAGGCTACGCGGCATTGATCGCCGAAGCGATGGGGTTTGACGACACCTTCGTCAAGCTGATTCAGGATGCCGCCAAACTGCATGACGTCGGCAAGATCGGTATTCCAGATTCCATTCTATTGAAGACGGGCAAACTCGATCCCGACGAATGCTCTCTGATGCGTAAGCACTGCAGCATGGGCATTCATGTCCTTCAGCAATGTGACGAGACAGACTTCGAGGCTTTCCGTCGCCATGTGCAGATGGGTGCCAATATCCTGGACGAAATCGATTCGCCACTCCTGGCGTTGGCCTCACGGATTGCCTTGACTCACCACGAAAAATGGGATGGCAGTGGATACCCGTTCGGCCTGGCAGGTGAGCAGATCCCGATGGAGGGACGTATCACCGCCGTTGCAGATGTGTTTGACGCTCTCAGTACGCGTCGCCCTTACAAACCCGCGTTCCCGCTTGAGAAGTGCTTCGCAATTCTTCTGGAAGGACGAGGAACGCATTTCGATCCACAAGTGGTGGATGCATTCCTGGCGCGCAAGGACACGGTCGTCGCGATCCAGATGCGATTTTCAGAACCTGAGTAAAAGTCTTGTTTCTTGCACGGAAATCAACGTCAGTAAACGCCCGGATTTATGCCATGAAGACTCAACTTGTTCTCCAGTCAACGTCAACTCTTTCCAGTCAGACCGACAACCTTGTGACGTCGTCAACGACATCACTCGGCGAATTGTTCCGAAACTGGGATCGAAGTGGACCTCCCCATCGACTCGTTCAGAACGAAGTCGGTGTGATCGATGGAATTGTTGACATGCGGTATGTCCAGAAGCTTCTGGCGACTACGAATCCTGTCGAACGAATTCGCTGGGAAGCGGTAACAGTCGGTTCGATTGCCGAGACCGTGTTCGCGATACCATCCGATGCCGATGCGCGGCCCCAGGCTGTCGATGCGCGGCCCCAGGCTGTCGATGCGGCAACAGGGGAAGCCATTCAAGAAGCTCCGATCCTGGTGCATGATAATGCGGGTTGTGCAGCAGTCATCATTGATGGTGAAACATTTGTCAGTTGGGGCCGGATCTCAACGGCAATGCATCAGAATCACCTTGATCCTGTGACGCTGCTTCCACCCCGAGTCTCTTTCAACCGAAGAATGCGCGAGGAACTCGACCGAGCTGCCCGATCGCAACAGGCAATGGCCTTGTTACTGATCGACCTCGACAATTTCAAACTGGTCAATGATCGCTATGGTCACCGGGCCGGCGATACGATGCTGCGGAAAGTGGCCGACAGCCTGTGTGCCGGAGTTCGTTCGTACGATTTCGTCGCTCGCTTCGGTGGCGATGAGTTTACTGTGATCTGCTACAATTGCAGCCCTCAGGAGATTTCCTTGCCTGTGGCGCGATTGCAACAGGTGGTATCGGAGTTGCCTGCGATTGATGCTGATGCAACAACTCAAATTGGCTTGTCGATCGGAGCCGCCGTTCTGTCGCGTGTCGATGAACGCTGTCCACCGGAACTGATCGTGGAACAGGCGGATGCCTGCCTCTATCGTGCCAAACATTCGGGACGTAACACGGCTTTTGCTGTGGAACTCGATCCGTTTGGCATTCCAGTCTCTTCGCCCTATCGCCTTCGCAGCGAAATCAATCCGTAAATCCGTGACGTCAATGCCGCTCGTACCACAATGCCTTTTTGAAGTTGGGCGGGATGTAGGGTGGAGTCAAGGTTACCCACATCTTTGTCAGCCGGCGCTAGCGACGGGGTGGCGGGGGCGCACCCGCTTTGGGGAAGCCCCCGTTCAAATGCGTTCCATTTCGGGGGCTTCTGCAAAGCCAGT
>CAIWEX010001246.1 GCA_903911795.1 uncultured Schlesneria sp. | reverse complement strand
GCGGCGGCTCCGGCGGAAATAGCCATCGCGGTCCCTAGATTCAAATGGGAGTCCAGAGCTTCCCATTTCGTGGTTTCGTGATAACCAGTCGCCGCGCTGCCAGAGTATCGCTGACTGAAAACGAAAAAGTCGGTTCCGCGACCGCGAAGTGCTCGATGCTGACTGTTCTGTGCGTTCAATGCGCAATTGATCAGATGATAGGGCGCCCTTAAGTTATTGGACCGCAGTTCGCTGAGACGAAGGCCGTCGTTCCACCGAACGATGGATGGATCGGCAGTCCGTTCGATCAGGAACGCCTGACTGAGTTTTCGGCGATAAAATGGGTGTAGTGAAGACAGATTGATGTCCACAAGTGTAACTACAAATATCAGCGGGGCGAGAAACAATACCGCCAACAGAACCACCGAGTCGTCCTTTCCGCCCCAGATTCGCGGTTGTTGAACTATCAAGAGTTCGCCAAGCACGAGAAACAATCCGAAAGCAAACAGGGGGCCGATAAGTCCTAGAATCGTCATCGAGACGAATCGCTTGATTTTGGAGGCTGCGGGAGCTCTGTCCAGGCTCGCCCACAACCTCTGGGCCACAACGACTACTCCGGAAATGAATGTGAAGTATTGCAGCCAAGGCAGCCGTTTCGGTTCGCCTTTCGCCGCCTCTCCTCCATCCACAGCGACCTCGTAGTTCAGCGTGTCACCACTGACAGCGAGTGAATCGAGCAACCAAAACGTTGGAGGGATCAAATTCCAGGATGTCACGAACATTCCGCCAATTAGCAGAATTGACACCGCTATCTGATAGGGCAGCAACAATTCGTCGTTTCGACTCCATCGGAGAAGCCGTGCAATTGGAGCCAATGTCAACAAGCCTGCGAACATTAGAAGCGCGACCACTCGCTGCGATGTCGAGTTCATGAGGTACTTGCCGAGCCGGAATTCTTCCTCCTGACTAATAAGGCAGCGGATGACATCTCCTTGAAAAATCGCCACGGCAAGCAGTGTGCCTGACAAAATCGGCAAGAAGATCAACAGGTTCACCAATACCCCGTGGATGGCCAACAGCGTCATGTTCATTCGGTTTTGGAGGCCGCCAGTGAACAGGTAGTTGCTGTGACCACGGATGTGCCGTAATGGGGTCGATTCGCCCACGGCGGAGTTGCGAAAGGGTAGGTTGCCGGGCGACAGGCCGATAGGTTGGCCGCCGATTGTGCCCGTGTCGCTATTGAGGTAGGTACTCAAGAACGAACCGAGATATCCGCCGCCGGAAACGGACGACAGATAATCGAAATCCGACAATACCCCGCCCTTGGCGAGCCGCTGCACGACACCCAGTGCAAACGTAGCCGAGCGAATTCCTCCGCCCGATATCGCCAATCCGGCGATATCTTTCGGCGGTTCGCCATTGTCACTCTCATTGCGTCGCCGAAAAATCTCTTCACGTTCGGCCTGTTCGATTCGACGCGCTTCTTCTGCGCTAACTGATTCATCGAAAACGATTTGTAAAGGAATCTGCGACTCCTGTAACGCTGCGGGAATCGCAGCGGGTTCTTGAGGAATCGTCGCCGCGGGCCACGACTCAGTATCGGCGCAAAAGGCTTCACCTTCGGCTAAGCGAGCCAATATCGAGCCGAACTGGCGCAGCAGTTCCTGTAGCTTGATTAGAGCTTCGCGGAATTCATGCCGTGCGTCTTCGTTATTAAGTTCTCCGGCACATTTCCGCTTGTGCCACTCGGCGGTGAAAGGCCTGATGACGTAATTGAGTACGAATACTGTGACCGTCGAGAACTGCCGAGCTGGAGAGCCGTATTTGTGGAGCAACTCCCGAGTCAACTTGAATAAATCGGCAATGCTTTGCAGTGCGGTTTCTTCGTCCCCATCCAGGTAATGGAGTGGCTGTACAGATATCCGCGTACGCAACTCAGTATACAAATCCCATGCCGCTTTTCTGTCCTCCGGTGTCGGAGCCCAATGAGTCGTAAACTTCGCAGGCAAGCGAAGTCGACTTTCTAGATCACCAGCACTGCATTCCGCAATCAGCTCTTCCCAACTCATGGCCCGCACAACTCCCGTCAACATCTATACAACAATTGGGGGGCAACCTGACTCTGCCGACGTAGCATCGCCTAATTGCCAGCGTTTGTGAAGGAAGGGCACCAACACCTCCCAACACCTCGGGCTAAGATTTTCCTCCTTGCAGAATTTCGACAGGGTGCCCAGACGTCGCATTGGACGTCTGGGTTAACGAGAGGCAAAATTGAAGTATGCCTGCCCCAAGTTCCTGCCGCGCCGTGATCTCAACGCCCTCCGCGTTTCAAATTCTTCCGCTCGTTCCAAAGTACGTGTCATTGGGCTTGCGCTACCCGGCTTACCAGTCCTTCGGAGAGGTCAATCTCGCGAGTAGGGTTCTTTTATCTTCTTGAGCGCCGCGCGAGCCGTCAGCCTTGTCGCGATGTTTGGCGACTTCTTGAGTTGTTCGAGCGCGGGGATCGCATCGTTGGCGGCCGTGCCCATTTTTCTGAATAATTCCAGCAGAGGCTCGGCGGTGCTATGGCGGTTGCGTTCGAGTTCCGCGAGCACTTGAGGCAACGCGGGGGTCGCGTGTTCGGACAATTGTGTCAAGGCGCTGATCGCCGCGACCGCCACGCGGGGATCGGGATCGGACAACGCGCCGGCCAGGACCGGCACGGATTCGGCGGCCCGCAATTCGATTTCCGCCAGTACGTTGATTGCCGCTATTCGCAACGCGGGATTGCCTTCCCTGGTATACGCTATCAATTCGGAGGTGGCTGGCTCGGCCAGGACTCCAAACACTCGCAGCCTGACAACGGTCTGGAACCGCTTTTCGTCGTTTTGAAGGTCCAGACACATTTCCGCGACCGCCTTGCGTGCTGGCTCGCCCATTTTTTCCAGCAGTCCTGGCCCAAACTTGGAACCATTTCCGTTGAGCAGCGCTGCGATCAATTCGGGACCAACGTCTGCGGCATGCTCGCCCAACGTCTTGATCGTTGAGTGTGCAAAAGAACCTTCGCGGTAGTCGCCCAGTTCCTTGATGACCAGCGGCAGTGTGGGCTTGGCTGCTTCGCCCAACGTTCCCACCAGCGGATAGGTCTCACCCCAAGCACTGTTGGCCCTCAGCAATTCGAGCAGCTTGGGGATGATCGGAGCGGCCTTGGGACCAAGGCGTTCGAGCGAGTTCAGCAATCGGTAGGAAGGATCGCCCGTCTTCATATAGAGCGAGCAGACTCGCGCGGCCGCATCATCCGCATCGGGATCGATGGTTGCCAGCGAGACAGCGGCGGCGTCGCCATCGGTACGAGAATCCTGCTCCATCAGGCGTCGCAATGCGGGAATCGCTGCGATAGCGGGAGTCTTGAAGTCACCCAGGAACTGGGCCGCTTGTTGACGCCAGGTCCCCCGATCCTGCTCGACCGCTTGAATCAGATCCGGAATCAACGGCTCCCAGCATTTCGTGAGTTGCAGTGAATGAACCTGCTTCGCTTTCATGCCATTCAGAGCGGCGGCACGAACATCCGGGTTTTCCGGAGCGATCTGCAGCAGAGCTTCGATGGCAGTCTCGAACATGTGCTCGTTCGGCTGTTGAGCATAGTGCAGCAAGACAGGCAACACTTCCGCAGCCGGTGCATACTTACGAAACTGGACGAGGGCTTCGTACGAGACTTCCTTTCCACTCCGCAGCGCGTCGCTGAGAACGGGCAAAGCCGCCTGCCGGTGAGCTTCGTACTCGACCAGCACTGCCGCGGCCTGGACTTGCAGGGAATGAACGGGATCTTGAAGCAATTCGCGGACTGCCAAAACGCCTCGTTGGTCGAAATCGCTCAAAACATG
>CAIWEX010001245.1 GCA_903911795.1 uncultured Schlesneria sp. | reverse complement strand
GGGGATTCGGCGTTCATCACAGTGGACACGCAAACCATCGGTAAGAGCGTGTTCGCGGCGGACACGACCGCCACAATCGCGGCGCACTTCGCCTACTTCATCAACAGCGGCTTTACGGGGCTGCGCGCTTCGGCGTCGGGCGCCGTGCTCACAATCGTCGCGCGCACGCCTGAGTTCGCTTTCGCGCTTTCCACTTCGAAGAGCAGCACGGCGGGCACGATGACATCCAGCGGTTCGCTATCGGGCGGCGTCGAAGGCACATGGCAGATCAATGACGCCGCGACGCCGGTGCTGAATCGCGCCGTGACCGACTGGCACACGGACTTCTGGGCGCAGGTAGCTGCGGCTGGACTCACCGGCGTGGCCTCGTTCTCCATGGAACTGACCAACCCTCCTGATAATCCGGGTGGCGGGATTGTATACGCGCAACGCTTCCCAGACGGAACGGCGGTCACCACAGATACAGGCTTCGGCGGGTTGAAGTCCACCCAATGTACGTTCAATACGACGTTTCGGTCGTACCAGCAGCAGGCGTTTAAAGAGATGGCCGCCATGATGAGTGCGGCCGGGTTGACGCCCTATTTGCAGTTCGGCGAGTTCCTGTGGTGGTTTTTCGCGAAGGCTCAGAACATCGGTATCGGATACGCCAGCTACACATCGCCCATATCGATTGGGACAACTGTTCCGCACGGACTGAGCACCGGGCAGAAGGTCGTCAACGATGGAGTGCGGGGGAACACGGCGGCGAACGGTTCGTTCACGATCACAGTGACCGATTCCACGCACTTCACGCTGAACGGGTCCAGCGGGAACGGAACGTATACAGGCGGCGGGTCTGTGACGGGCGGCGGCATGGCTTTCTATGACGCAGACACTGCGGCGGCCGCAACTACCGCCCTCGGGCGCGCGTTGGCTACATTCTCTTACCCGAACGACAACCCAAACGTGAACAGCTACGTGGACGCGAACTTTCTTCGCGGTCTGATTTACACGCACGCGTCGGCCATTGCGACATACGTGAAGGCCACCTACCCCACAGCGCAGTTTGAGGTTCTGTGGCCATATGACGTAAACCACCCGACGCCCACGGCGCTGGCCAGGCTCGGAGGCCAAATGAACCGCTATGTGAATCTGCCTTCGCAGTGGCAAACGTTATCCGGGTCCGGCCTGAATCGGATGAAGGTAGAGTCGCTCGCGTTCGGGGCCACCGAACGCAGCCTGACGCTGGCGAAGCAGTCCATCGCGTTTCCGGTGACCGCACCGCTCACGTGGCCACTGGCGGACACGGCATACCTGATCCCGATCTTCAACGGCGGCTGCCCGTGGCCTCTTGAGTTTCTCGCAGCGCTCGGGACGAAGACGCCGCTTGTCAACTTTTGGGCATTTGACCACTTCTGTCTGCTGTCCTGGCCCCTGCCACTGCCGAAACCCGGCTCATCGGCTCAGATCCATTAAGGCCCCAGCCGGGACCGTCGTTTTTACAAATCCAAACACTCCAACGAGGTGATACATGAACGACAGAGAACAACGACTGAAAGAGGTCGCGGGCATCGCCGCCGCGCTCGAAACACAGACCGGCTGCCCGGCCCGGCTGATGATCGCGCAGTGGGCGCTCGAATCGGAATGGGGCGCAAAGCCGGTAGGCCACGCCAACTATTTCGGGGTCAAGAAAGCCCACCGGCACACCCAATGCTGCACGGTAACCACGCACGAGTTCGTGAACGGGAAGTCCGTTGTCGAAAACCTCGAATTCGCCGACTACGATTCGCTCGCAGATTCCTGCCGCGATTACGCCTGGCTCATTACCAACGGTGCGCCGTACCATGCAGCGTGGATGCAGTATCAGCAGGTTAACGACCTCGGCACCCTGGTCGCTTCAGTTGCCCGCGTCTACGCGACCGACCCGAGCTATGCCCACCTCGCTGAGGCGATCGCCGCCCAGGCCAATGTGGCGCAAGCTCTTGCCCAGACATGCCGTGAACAAGGCAAGGCCGTCGATGCACTGCCAAGCTGATCATCTGGATGAACTGCTCACGTCCGCACGCCAAAATCTGGACCCCTTCCAGCTTGTGTACCATCGGCGGATGCGACATTGCAGAACATTTTCTTTGCACCCGCTATCTTGTGTGGTCTCTCCTAAAACTAAACGACGCCATCCCGCCCATCGGAAGGGGCGGGATGGCATCGAAGGCCGAACGAACCGTCTTAACGCACCACGAAAGTGGCGGTGCTGGATGCTTGGCCGTTGGAGTTGACAACTTGCACGCGCCATGTTCCCATGGCACCGCCGTTGTTGATGTTGTATTGCCATTGCGCAGGACTTACCGAGACGACACGTTCGGGGTGCGCGAGGCTAGAGTAGACCGCCCCAGTAGGATCGGTGAAGCGCAGGC
>CAIWEX010001244.1 GCA_903911795.1 uncultured Schlesneria sp. | reverse complement strand
AGCGTGGCATCGTTGTCACTCGGGAGTTGCTTGAATTACTGGGCTTCGAATCTCAAGATACTCCTACGGAATTGGCGATTCGCTTTCGGGATCATCATGACTGGCAGACCATCCCTGTTCTCTTCATCACAGCGATCCGGCTTCCATACAATTTGAAATTCCTCATTCGGCGAACGGACCACGATGCTGCCTATCTCGAAGGACACGAAGTCACATCGACGGGCATCGATATTGGACCGATCCCCGAAGGATTACCCAGTGGATCTCAGTTACGAAAGGACGAGATATTCAGCGCCGCGCTGAACCGCTGGGGGGTGGAAATAAGAATCGAACGCCGTGCGGGCCACTCGTGCTATCTGATGAAATCGCTTGACGAAAAACGCCGAGGTCAGAGCCAATGGGATTCCATACTTGAGGAATTCCGTGAGGAATTGCAAATATATCTTAAGGAGCATCAACGTAACGCATTTGATGTGAAGACCATGCGGCAGACCGATTGTTACGATCGATTGGCTCCTAGCCTGCCGACCGTTGTCTACGATTTGGCTGAAATCCGCGTGCGACAATTGGATGATCTCATGGCAACCGCTCGCGGTTGCCGGAAAGCCGGTTTTCCGGCCGATGAAACGCTTGTCTCACAGGTCGATCAGGTACATAGAATCGGACGATCGCTGCTGCTGGCGCTGGTGGCAATCTGCATAATTTTGTTGATTATAATCTGCCTGGTGATCATTGTCATTCAGAAATTGAGATGCGAACTGAAGGTTCCAGAAATCGGCATGCTGAAGGCGATGGGAATTTCCCGCGGGGAATTCCAACGACTGTTCGGTCATCAGGCACTTATTCTTTGGCGTCGCAGCCTAATTCTAGGAATCTCCTTCGCAACAATTGGCGCAGCGTTCATTTTGGCGTTAACGACACACGATGTTCTTGAAATATTGCTGCTAGTTGCGTATTTAGTCGCCGCCGTGGTCGCGGTTGGGGCGATGATTCTTCCCGTGATTTCAGTCAGTCTCCGTTTGGCCACGCGTGAGGCTCGTCAATCTGATCCAATGGAATCCCTGCGATGCTGGTAGATCTCTCGCCGCCCGAAGTTGACAGCAATTGACATTCAGTCGAGGCAATTTCAAAAACGAGAAACAACTGGGTAGTATAAGCAATTTTGGTTGACAATGGTGCATTGGCAGAATACGCTGGGCAGTAAAGGTGCTATCATTACTTACTGCGAGACTAATATGCGATCCTTGGCGTTTGGGATTTTGCTCGTATTTTCATTCATGGCTTACGGACAAGATCCAGCGAATGATACTCCAAGTTCTCCCCGAAAGGAGGGCGTTGCGACATCTACGGCTGCGGACCGTGTGTCCGATGTCTCAGTCAACAAATGGGACGATATTCAAGTCGTCTCACTCCAAAAACTGTTGCAAGAATCCTTAAGGGATCCGAATTTCGGCCCTGGAAAGATTCTGGTTGCAGCATTGAAGGTCCCAAGCCCGCAAGTCACTGTTCGAAAGAATTATCCTCCAGAGGAAAATGTGGATGGCGTGCCTGAACCTTATTTGTCAATTTCATTTGACGCGACCGAGGATGCAATCGCCAATCCAGCAGTCGAACAAGCAGCAAATGAATTCGTGAGCAATGTCCTGAGTCAGAATTATTTTTCACAAGAATTTCTCCAAAATTTGCCTGCCGATATGAAGACTTCTAGCAACTGGATCAAGCCGGAATACCTCAAAGTGTGGGTCGGACCAGAAGATACATCTGGAAATCCGTTTCAGACTCCGAGAGGCTTGTCGATGCCGTGGCGAGCACTTGCGTATCGTCTTGGGTATCTGCCCCGACCTAATTCGACAATGAGCATTGCCTTCACTCAGGCCATCTGCCGTGAGATGGCGATTAAGGCGATTCGAGAAGGCATGTACGAAGATGCGATTGTTCTGGCGAATCATGGCCAGACACGATCACGGAACGCTGATGCTACATTACTATACATTCGAGCCTACTGTGAAATCACTTTAGGTAAAGGAGCTGCTGCCACCGAAACTATTCGCGAAATGAAGGCGGTCCGTAGTTACCCAACTGATTTGCAGGAACGACTGAACGGTCCGCCGGCGGTATATCTTCGGCAGGCGCGTTTAGCGATTCGCTGATGTCGTGGTTTGATCCTTCCAGTTGCGATTAGGGGGAGGCATTTCCATCCCACTCTGACATGGTTCGATCACATCTCATTCACCGGCTGCAATTCCCTCAGGGAGCCCAGCCGACGAATCTGTGGCCATTTTGCGGCGACCCCCAGGATCACCAGCAGTGTGCCCAATCCGCCTGTGACTCCCGACCGCACGAGTCCTAGGATTTTGCGCCGTTCCGCCAACCCGCCGGGCCCTCATGACGACCTGATTCGTCGTGGACGCACCCTCGCAGTACCGGGTTGCCGACGTGCCAGATTCAATTTTCGGAAATTGACCGGCAGCGACTCCCGCATGGCAACGT
>CAIWEX010001243.1 GCA_903911795.1 uncultured Schlesneria sp. | reverse complement strand
GGCGTTCCTTCAGAACGCGGGAATTACGCTATTCGCTCACCCAGAGCGTTGCTCTGGGCTGGTATGCGATGTCCCGTTGGGACCAAGGAATTTGCTCAGTTTGTCAGATGAGCCGACACGATTTGAATGATGACCACTCGGTTTTGCTGGTCCTCTACGCCGGATTGGAGTCGTTGTAACAAGCCTTTTCAAATGAGGTTGCGCTGTTTTTTGTTTGAAAAACCAGCGATGTCCAAGGAATCGTCAGTAATCTCGGCGGAGCGGCTTGCGTTTGGAGGGGTCTTGGCTGAAAATGCGGCCCGAAATGACGGCCTCCTTTTCCCGCCTACGACCGGTCCAGCAGCCAATTCATGCATGATGAACTCTGTATCCTGAGTGGACGTGCGAATCCGAAACTCGCCGCCGAAATTGCGTCCTACCTGGGGATTGGCCTGGGAGCGGTGGAACTGGGGAATTTTCCGGATGGAGAAATCTCGGTCCGCCTCGACCAGAACGTCCGAGGCCGCGACGTCTTTCTGATCCAGCCGACCGGCCCCTCCGTCAACGAAAACTTGATGGAATTGCTGATCCTGATCGACACCTGTAAACGGGCCAGCGCAGCGCGGATCACTGCTGTTCTCCCCTATTACGGTTACGCTCGCCAGGATCGTAAAGATATGGGGCGAGTCCCAATTACGGCAAAACTGGTCGCCAATCTGATTACCAAGGCGGGGGCTGATCGCGTCCTGGCGATGGACTTGCACGCCGCGCAGATCCAAGGCTTTTTTGATTGTCCGGTCGATCACTTGTATGCCGCTCCGATCCTCGACGACTACTTCCGCTCGCTGAACCTTCCCAAGGAAAACCTGGTCATCGTCAGCCCGGATGAAGGGAGCATCAAACGCTCGCTTCAGCACGTCGATCATCTGGGGGGCGGGTTTGCGATCGTTGATAAACGGCGCGCCAATGCGTTTGAGACCCGACAGGAAAATCTGATCGGTGGTCCCATCGCCGGCAAGACCTGCATCATTTTTGACGACATGATCACAACCGGCGGCTCGATGGCGGGCGCGGTCAAGACAGTTGCCCAGCATGGTGCAAGCCGAATCTACGTCGGTGCCACTCACGCCGTTTTCTGCGGTCAGGCTGCCCAGCGACTGCGCGAAGTCCCCATCGTCGAAATCGTCGTCTCCAACAGCCTGACCTTAAAGCCCGAGCAGATGTTGCCAAACATTCGCGTCGTGTCTGTCGCGCCACTCCTTGGTGAAGCCATCCGACGCATTCACCGAAACGAATCCGTCAGCTATCTATTCGACTGAACCGTCGAACCATCTGTCGGAGGGGTGAGTGCCGCGTTTGGCGAAATCGATTGACCGGCCCCCCAAGCGAACGCAATGGATCGGCAAGTTACTGGAGCGCCTATACTGGCCTTGGATGGCCGGAATGACGGCGCTGCTTTTCAGTCTTGTTGCCTGCCCGAATGGCTTTCAGCTGGACGACTTCTATCATCAGGCAATCTTGCGCGGCGAGTTAGAACTGGGGACGGAAAGTCCGCTCCTGGACATGTTCACATGGAGCATCGGAGATCCTGTCCGGAACCAGTTGGACAGGGATCGTGGCCTGTTGCCATGGTGGACCTCTGACAGCTTTCGGATGAAGTTCTTTCGTCCCCTGGCAGCGGCAACGCACGTTGTAGATCAGAATTTTTGGCCGCAGCAGAAATGGCTGATGCATCTGCACTCCTCAGCTTGGCTTTCGGCAGCGGTCGTGGTCGTCTGTTTCCTGTTTCGCCGACTCTTCACGCTCGCTGACAATCGATCGGCAGCAACGCAGAGCCCCGCAACCGGTGCATGGACAAACATGGCAGCCGCTGGGCTGGCAGGATTGATCTATGCCCTGCGCGACGAACACGCCGTTACCGTTGCCTGGATCGCGAATCGCAATCTGCTGATGATGACGTTTTTCGGAGGTCTGACATGGTTGTTGCATTGTGTCTGGCGTGAATCTCGCTCTGTTTCTGCAGCAATCGCAGCACCCTTGTGTTTTGCCCTTGCTTTGCTCTGTGGAGAATCTGCGGTAGCGATCGGGGGTTGCCTGTTCGCATATGCTGTTGTCCTCGATTCAACAACATGGCGAGGAAAGTTTCTCAGCCTATTACCGTGTGGGCTGGTGGGGCTGGCCTGGCTCGTGATGTACCGGATTCTCGAATGCGGCGCTGTGGAATCAGGAAGTTATCTCGATCCCCGTAGTGACCTGCTGGCTTTCCTGGTCGGGTTGGCACAGCGTGCCCCCGTCTATTTTGCGTCCTCATTGGGATTGATGTCTGCCACCATTTCGACATTTTCCGATGTGGCAACTCGAAATCTGATGGTCCTGGCGTCCGTACTGATGACAGTTGCCATTGCGGCGATTGTCTGGCCAGCGATTCGTCACGACCGGCTGCTGCAATTCTTTGCCATCTGCTTGATCATCGCCGTCGTGCCGCTGTGCGCAGGACTGGCGACGGATCGATTGACGATGATCTTTAACATTCCGGCATCGGGACTGATCGCCCGCTTCGTGCAATTGAAACGCAATGATTCAAGCATCCTTCCCACGGGGGAACGCTATCAATGGTACGCCAGACGACTGGCAAAACTCTGGATTGTTCTCCACACAATCATCGCAGCAATCCTGCTCCCGACGTTGATCGTCGGCTTTGGCGTTTCTGGAGGCGACCTGCTGGTTTCCGCTCGCAGCGCTAGTTTCAATCATCCCGGATTTGCCAATCAGGATCTGATTCTTCTGAATGCTCCACATGGGATGTATCCATTGTATATGGATCTTGCGCGACTGGACGAGGGACTGGTGCGTGCTCGGACCACACGCCTGCTCTCCAGTGCCCTCTCTCCGTTTGAAGTTTCTCGGCCAGACGAGAATACTCTCGAAGTTTCGGTTCCCGAGAGATTGCTGAACGACCCATTTTCCACGTTGTATCGCAATCCAGAGCGACAGCCATTTCGTGTAGGACAACGGATTGAACTCCCACGATTCGTGGTGAACATTCTGGAGACACAAAACGGCCATCCGACACGCGTTGCTTATCAGTTCCAGGTTCCGTTGGATGATCCGTCGCTGTGCATCGTTGAATGGCGGGACAATGCATATGTTCCGTTCTTGCCGCCACCCGTCGGGACCTCGCGACAGATTCCGCGTGCCTGCGACTGGACGATCTTTCACCTAAGTCCACTGCTTCGCGTATTTTCGGAACGTCTTCCAAGGTGACGATCTTCTGGCAATTGGAATTGCCGTTCAAAAAAATAAATCGACGGTTCCTGACTTCATTGGGGAAAGAAGTTAACGCAGAGACGCAAAGGCGCAGTGACGCAAGGAAATGCAGCCCGACATTTTCTGAGATTCTCGCCCTTGTGCATTTGCCCTGACCGTGGATTCGGAAGTCTTCAATCACTCCTTTTTTGGTCGAAATCCGAGACAAGTGCGTGGGCAGCCTGTAAACTTCTTGTTGCATCGCGACTGCATTGAAGTGCTGAACTGACAACACCTTCGATGCAGTCAGAAGCTGTAGAGTGATGAAACGACGTGCCGTGGCCGTGCATTCGAATGGTTAGCCCGGGTAAGCTGCGTCGACTATACTCACGGCCGACGGACTGAACCTCACAACGAATTCGCAGGATGGAATGAATACGATGCAGCAGGCGGACGTGGCCATTATCGGCGGAGGCATTGTCGGACTGGCAACGGCCTATCGTCTTCAGGAACGATTTCCCGGCAAGAACGTCATCGTCCTGGAAAAAGAACGGGAAGTTGCGCAGCACCAGACCGGCCATAATTCCGGCGTGCTACACTCGGGAATCTACTACAAGCCCGGGTCCCTGCGCGCCTTGAACTGCCGTGAAGGGAAACAGGCGATGGAAGCCTTCTGCACGAAGGAAGGAATTCCCTTTGACCTGTGCGGCAAGGTCATCGTCGCAGTGAGTCCTGACGAAATCCCACGCCTGGAAAAAATCTATGAACGTGGTCAGGCCAATGGTGTGAATTGCCAGATGGTGGATGGAGATCGGCTGCGTGAGATCGAACCGCATTCGGCAGGTATCAAAGCGATTCACGTTCCCGAAGCAGGGATTGTCGACTACCGGCAGGTCTGCGACCGGTTGGCGTTGCGGATCACCGAAGCAGGTGGCACGATCAAGACGAGTGCCAGGGTCACCGGGATGTTTCGCCGCGAAGGACGGATGATCATTCAGAGTGGTGCTGGAGAAATTGAATCTCGGCTGGTCGTGAACTGTGCCGGACTGTTCTCTGACCGAGTCGCGTGGTTATCAGGTCAGCGACCTGATGCACAGATCGTCCCGTTTCGCGGGGAGTATTTCGAACTGAAGCCATCCGCTCATCACTTATGCCGTGGTTTGATTTATCCGGTCCCCGATCCCAATTTTCCATTTCTGGGCGTTCACTTCACGCGGATGATCCATGGCGGTGTCGAATGTGGACCAAATGCAGTTTTCGCTTTCAAGCGGGAAGGCTACTACAAGACCAGTTTCAATCTGATCGACACGCTGGAATCCTTGACCTATCCTGGATTCCTGCGGATGGCTTGGAAGCACTGGCGGATGGGGCTGAATGAGATGTGGCGATCCTTCAATAAGTCGGCATTTGTAACTGCTCTGCAGAGGCTGGTGCCGGAAATTCGCAGCGAACACCTGGTCACCGCACCTGCTGGCGTTCGTGCTCAAGCTCTTTCACGAGACGGTAACCTTGTCGAGGATTTCATGATCCTGGAAAATGACCTGGTGATTAACGTCTGTAATGCTCCCAGCCCCGCAGCGACAGCCTCGCTCAACGTCGGTAAGCTGGTTGTTGATAAGATCTCTACACACCTCTAACACGGGAATCGCCAGATGTTGTACTCACGACGTTCGATATTATTCCTGGCAATGACAGTGATCTCAGGAATCTTCAGTGTGAATGCCGCGAGTTCCGCAGAACCGACCCCGGTCAAATTTGACAGCTACAACGGGTATTTTGTTTCGAATCAGTTCGAGCCGGATGCAAAAGAGTCGTTTGTGGTCTGTGTGAATCAGCAGGCTTTTGACAAATGTTTTGGGGTGGCATTTGTCATGGGCGACAAATCACACCGCCTTCCGAAAGACGTGTTTGAGGCTCAGCAGGTGATCGGGGCCATCAAGCGGGGAACGTCGATCTGGGACTACACCGTCAAGAAGGTAGCCGAATCAAATGACGAGATTGAAGTGCATTATTCGGCGAAGGAAATGAAACAACCCTCGGCGACGTTTTCCAGCCCGTTGATCGTCAGCATCCCGAAGAAACAGTACAAGACGATCAGCTTCGTGGAAAACGGCAAAGTGATCAAAGTGATGAAACCTTGATCGAGATCATTTGAAATCAGGTTCACTGCGTGGAGGAACATCAATGCGATTGCGATCTGTTCCGCTGGTGTTCCTCGCAATCATCACGTTCAATTCGTCGAGTGTGAACGCTGAAGATGTGATCACTTCCGATCCCCAGATCAGTCGATTTCTGACTGACCACTGTGTGCGGTGTCATGGTGCCCAACGGGCTGAAAAAAAGCTGCGGCTTGATCAGGCCAACCTTGATCTCACGCGTCCCGCAAACTTAGAACTCTGGCAACGAGTTCTAAAGCGAGTACGCAACGGGGAAATGCCGCCAGCAGGGGAACCGCAGCCGGATGCCGCCGTGGCAAAAGGAATCGTCGACCAGTTAACACGTCGACTGGAACAGGCTGAGGCGGCGAGGCGGGCGGCTGGTCGGGTTGTCTTGAGGCGGCTGAATCGTGTCGAATATGAAAATACGATTCGAGATCTGCTGGGGATTGTGATCGATCTTCAGGATCTGCTTCCGGCGGACTCGGCGGCCGATGGATTTGATAACAGTGCCGAAGCGCTGCACACCTCGTCATTCC
The DNA here is from genome assembly GCA_903911795.1 of uncultured Schlesneria sp. Classification (GTDB taxonomy): domain Bacteria; phylum Planctomycetota; class Planctomycetia; order Planctomycetales; family Planctomycetaceae; genus Schlesneria. The sequence continues at coordinate 2,043 of CAIWEX010001243.1, read as the reverse complement.
TGATGGAACGCTATCTCGAAGCGGCTGACCAGGCGCTGGCGCTTGCCATCGCCAATCGTCCGCAGCCGCCACTCGTCAAGAAGCAACTTCGATTTCATGATGAACGTCAGGTGAAGATCGCAACGGAAAAAGTTTATCGCAAACTGGATGACGCAGTTGTGATGTTCAGTTCGTCCGCCTGGAACTCCGTCACGGTTTCACAGTTCTATCCCCCGGATCGAGGGCTGTATCGATTTCGAATCAGTTCACGAGGATTCCAGAGTGGCGAGAAGCCTGTGACCTATCGCATTGATGCGGGCCCGATGTTGATGGGGACTCGCAATCATTTGGTCGGTTACTTCGATGCAACCCCCGACACGGCATCTGTCACGGAGTTTACGGATCATCTGGAAGCTCGCAGTACCATCCGTCTTTCACCCTACGGATTAGCGACCGCTCAAACCGTCGACAAAATCGGTGCCGAAACCTACAGCGGCCCCGGACTGGCTGTGGAATGGGTCGAAGTGGAAGGGCCATTGCACGAATCCTGGCCACCGGAATGCCATAGACGACTGTTCGGCGATCTGCCCCAGAAGAAGGCTCCAATCTATAATCAGAGTGATCGTGTTGAAGTCGTCTCAGAAAATCCGGTGAAAGACGTCCGGCAGATTTTGGCGCGATTTCTCGGTCGCGCGTTTCGTCGCACAATCAACGATGCGGATGTCGATCCGTTTGTGACGATTGTTGAATCGCGGCTGGCTGAAGGATATTCGTTCGAGCAGTCGGTTCGAGTTGCCTTAAAGGGAGTGCTCGTTTCACCAGGATTTCTCTTCCTGCGTGAACTGCCTGGCCGACTGGATGATGAGGCCCTGGCGAGCCGGTTGTCGTATTTCCTTTGGAGTACGATGCCCGACGAAGAACTACGTCAAGTCGCGGTTTCAGGCAAGTTGCATGAACCCGCCGTGCTTGTGGCTCAGGTAGAACGGATGCTTCAGCATCCTAAGTCGAAAGCGTTCACGGAGAATTTTGTCGGGCAATGGCTGAAGCTGCGAGATCTCGATTTCACGGAGCCCGATCACCTGCTCTACCCGGAGTTTGACGACCTGCTCAAGGCGGCGATGTTGCAGGAATCGCACCGCTTTTTTGATGAGGTATTGAAGCAGGATCTGAGTCTGACGAACTTCGTTGCGTCCGACTTCACGATGCTTAATGAACGGTTGGCACGACATTATGGAATCGCGGGAGTTGAAGGACACGCGATTCGCAAGGTGATGCTTCCACCGGAGAGTCATCGGGGAGGCGTCCTGACCATGGCCAGCGTCCTGAAGGTGACCGCAAATGGGACGACCACATCCCCCGTTGTTCGCGGTGCCTGGGTTCTCGATCGGATCCTGGGAACCCCACCACAACCTCCGCCGGATGGCGTTCCAGCCGTGGAACCCGATATCCGCGGCGCCACGACGATTCGCGAGCAACTGGCGAAGCATCGTGATGTGGAGACCTGTGCCAGTTGCCATCGCCAGATCGATCCCCCCGGCTTCGCCTTGGAGAGCTTCGACGTCATCGGCGGCTGGCGCGAAAACTACCGCAGTCGAGGTCTGGGAGAACCGGTGACGATCGACGGCCGGCGGATGCACTACGCACGCGGCCCAGAGGTCGACCCGTCCGATGCGCTGCAAGATGGTCGCCGCTTCGCCAACATTGATGAATACAAGCGGCTTTTGCTGGCCGACAAGGATCAGTTGACGCGTTCTCTCGCGATAAAACTGGTCACCTATTCAACCGGCCGGGCTCCGCAGGCGATTGATGGAGGCCAGATTGAAAACATCATCGCACGCATCCGTGAAAAGAACTATGGGTTCCGGGCGCTGATTCATGAAGTTGTGCAGTCACAGCTGTTTCTTGAGAAGTGACATCGGCCTCACGAATGGTCCGAGTCATGAGGCTTGCTCATTTCCTTCACGGTCTTAATGATTACAGTTCCCAGTTGCCTTGTGTTGTGCAGGTTGCCGGAAGTATTTACGAGTGGAACATTGAGCTGCACAGCAAGTTCGCGGAGTACTG
>CAIWEX010001242.1 GCA_903911795.1 uncultured Schlesneria sp. | reverse complement strand
TCATGCTGGCCATTATCGCGCTCAGTGTTCGAAGTCAGTTGCAATCTCAAATTTTTGTTGAGCAATCGTCAGTCTTTGATCAACGCCTGGTCGTCATCCTTGAAGAGAGTTTCCAATGAGTTCAGCCGTCAACGTACCTCCAGGCCAGGACATGTTCGAATCGGTTGCCTGCTATTTGTGCGGTGCTACGGCGTCGCATGATCTGGTGATCGGACAGGACGACTTGACCGGTAAACCTGGGAACTTTCTGTTTGTCACCTGCGATGCCTGCGGATTGGCTTACCAGTCGCCTCGACTGCGTCTGGAGCACATTGGAGCGTACTACGACGACGATTACATCGCCCATCGAAAAACGACGAATTGGGGCATATTGACGCCGTTCTATCAGTCGGCCATGAACAAGCATGATCGCGAGAAAGACAAGTTGGTCAGTCGTTATCTCAAGCTGAATTCAAATTCACGCGTTCTTGATGTTGGCTGCGGGTCAGGTTCCTTTCTGCAGCGACTGCGTCAGAAGTATCAGGTCGATGCCAGTGGGGTCGATTTCAAGAACCTGACGCATCTTCCCTTTTTTGATCAGGTGACGTTTCACCAGGGTTTATTCTATGAACAGAATCTGCCTGAATCGTCTTACGATCTGGTGACCATGTGGCATTTTCTGGAACATGACTATGATCCGGTCAAAACTCTCGAAACGGCTCGCCACGTGTTAAAACCGGGAGGTCATCTGGTGATCGAAGTCCCGCGACTGGACTCACTTTCGAATCGCCTCTTCAAAGAACGCTGGCCAGGACTGCAGGCACCGCAGCATACGGTATTGTTTTCCAGAGAGACGCTGCAGAAGTTCATCGAAAGATCGGGGTTGGAGTTGGTTGAATATCTTCCTTACGGCGCGTTTCCAGCCTACTTCTATCTGTTTGCAGGCGTCGCATTCAAGCTCAGAAAGGGCCGGGGAATTGATCTGAAGCGAGCGATTCTTCCCTATTTTCTCGGGCAAATCCTGCTGTGGCCATTGCTGGTGTTCGAACGCTATTTGAATATCGCCATGCAAACTGTGGTCTGTCGCAAACGAGAGTCGTCGGAATCGCAGAACAATCGGTCGCAGGTCTGATGTCCCAGAGAGTTGACCCGAGCGAACCGCGGCCGCTCACCAATGTCGACGATCCTGTCGGAACCGTTCGATTCTCTGTTAAAAAGCATACGCATGACAGATCAAAGCAATTTACGAGAAATCCGCGGCAAGACAGCATTCTGGCTGCGGCTGCGCATTCTGGGTGGGCTCGCAGTGGCGTTTGTCATTCTTGTCGTCGGCTCGCTGATCGTGTTTGCTCTCGGTTGTCTGCCACTGTTTCAAGCTCGGCGATTTCTGACCGAGGTTGTCGTCCGAACGATGGCTCGAGCTGGCTTGGTTTGTCTCGGCGTTAGATACAGTGTCCGCGGGACGTTGCCCCATGATGAGGGGCAGTATGTCTATATCTCCAATCACTCATCGTCGCTGGACATGCTCGTCATTACGTCGCTCGGATTACCACGAACGCGCTATTTTCTGAGTGGATTTCTGCAGAAGATCCTGCCTGTCGGTTTGATTGGACATTCGATCGGCATCTTCTGGACGATGTCGCAGCAGTTTCCGGAAAGAAGGGCGTTGCTGTTTCAACGAGCCGAACGAACTCTGCGACGCACAGGCGAATCCGTGTTTCTGACCCCGGAGGGCCAGAAAATTGGCCACTTCAATAAAGGAGCGTTTCATCTGGCGACGAGCCTGGGAGTACCAATCCAGCCAATTTACATCGAAATCCCGACCGATGTTGACCCCGGCCCCTGGAGTCAAAACAAGGACCTGGACGTGCGGCCCGGCGAAGTCGTCGTTCATATTGGCCCGCTGATCGACACCAAGACCTGGACGCTGGAGAACCTGGAGACCAACCGCGACGCCGTGCGAAGCCGTTACGCGGAATGGAAAAACGAATTGCAAGCGGCTCGGACCGCGCAGTCAGAGTCAAAGGTTTGCCAAAGTAGCCTTCACGCTCCTGCGTGAAGAAAGCCGACTGCGAGTTGGCGTCTGTGGGTAGTTGCGTTGTCATTCGCAAGGCGCGTCAGCAGGTGAATGCTCGGTGAGGTCTCTTCCAGTTGTTGTCTTTCTGTCGTCCATGTTGGTACCGCACTCGGCACTGCTTCTCCGAGGACTCCGAAGCAGTGGCACATCGTGTGTGAGACAACGTGTCGACTCCCGTGATTTTGGCGTCCAGTGCCGCTACACTCCCGGCGGAGACACATCCTTGCGGAAGCTTACTCATGTCTGAAGATGAATTCGACGACGTCGATCGCCGCCTGGCGGAACTGGAATCTCGGATCAATGTCGCCGGCGATTCCTGTCATGATCGCACTGTGATCCGCCTTTCTAAGGAAGGGCGCCGGATTGCTCGGCAGGAGCATCGGCTGATTCCGTATCTTTCTTTCAGTTTCCATCTGATCAATCATGCGGCCGATGTGCAGGTGATGAAAGATGGATGCGATGTCGCCGTAGAAATGATTGCACTGCTGGAGGATGAAGATCGAGCCCGGCAGTTCCAGGCGGATCTGCCGATGGAAGAGTACGAGTACTCGAAGTGGTGGCATACCGGATTTGCTTACAAAACCCTGGCAACCCTGACCGGTCATTCTCAAGGCTACAATTCTGAAGGGATGCACCAGTGCATTGCCGACGGAATGACAGTCTGTCGCCGCATCGGAAATATGCGCGACACGCTTCATTTTCGCGAATTCGCTGTTGAAGTTTATCGAGCGGCCGATGATATCGACATGGCGTTGCACTTCGCGCGCGGAAGCCTGCAACTGCAGACCCCGGATGATTCCAATCGGAAAGTCGCCAGTGCTGATGACATCGCGTCACTGCTGCGACTTCAAGGGAATCTCACTGCCGCAGTCGAGATGGTCCAACTCGGCTGGCAGTACTGCCTGGAATTTCACAATCCATTCCTGGCGAAACTCAATTTTCTGCCGCTGGCTCGCGAAATCGCCAGCCTTGCGGGTCGCACTGATCTGCTTGATCAATTGCCCAAGATCATCTGTGCGGAAGAATCGACCGATCTTTCTGAAGACCAGATCCTGAGGATTCCGACCGAGGACGAATGCCCCTACTTCAAGTTTTTGCGAGATCAGTCGCTGGCTGTCGAATTGGCCTGTCGCGGTGACTATGAACAGTCAATCCAACTGCTTCAGCCCTGGGATCGGCAGCTTCATCAACAGCAGTGTATGACTCGCTGGTTCAACGTCCGCTGCCGCATTATCGCTGCCTACAGACTTTCCGGGCGCATGGATCGTGTGCATGCCCTCGTCGCTCCGCTGGAAGAGGCGGCGCGCAAGGCTCATGACTGGTTGACGCTTCATCAATTGGAGCGGCTATTAGATGAATCGATTCCTGCAACACCCGTACCGATGATTGGTGATCCCGATTGCGGCCCCTTCGCAAAACCGCAATCGACCGTCGTGAGCGATACACCCACGCCTGCAGAAACTGAGGATGAATCTGGCGGGCAGTCCTCCGACGCGATGATGAAGACCTTCACCGAATCCCCTCTCTGGCCAGCCATCAATTCTCTGCATGAAGAACTGCAGCATTGCGATGGAACTCCTGATTCCCTGGAGGCATTCTGCGCTAAGTTGGTTCTCCTTTCTGCTGATCAGATCGATCGTCCTGCTGATGCCGAACTGCTGATCAAACTCGGGCGAATTGCTGTCACTCCGACAACGGCCACCAGCATTTTTCAATGGTCGGAAGGAATCCTTGCGAAGTTCCCGACCCATCCCGATGTTCTCAGTGTCGTCGGAACTTTGGGCGTCATCTTAATCGAGCGGGCCGAAGACGAATTGCAGGGTCGTCTCACAGTCAGTCGGATCGAGCAACTCTTTCGGCAGTCACTGGATCTCGACCCCAAGTCCTCCAAAAACTACGGAAGAGCAGGGCTGTTTTACCTGGGACAGGCCAATTACGGTGACGCCGAACGGTGCCTTTCTCGCAGTTTCCGACTCGATCGGACGGAGTCGCTGATCGCATTGAGTCTGGCAGAAGTCTATTCGTCGACAGAACGCCCGCGTGATGCTCTCGCCGTGCTGGATATGGCGCTGCGAGAAGGCTGCAACGATCCCCAAGTCGCCTGGCAGGCCTCACTGCAGGCCATCGGCCTGGAACAGTATGAAGCGGCGCTGACGTATCTCGAACGGGTCTACAAACTCGCCCCGGAACGTCCCTGGACGAATCACTACCGCGCGTTCGCGTTCCTCGAACTGCAGAGGCCGCAGGAGGCACTCGATGCTCTGGCTTGCGAAGCAGATCTGAACAAGGACACGGACTACCATGTTCAGGTCCAGCGTGCGAGTGCATTGGCTCAGTTGAATCGTATCGATGAATTCCGTCAGCAACTGACCGCTGTCCTGAATATTCCGTTGTCGACGGTCACAGTGTTCTCTCCCAGTGGGCTGCATCGCATTCTGCAACGGCTGTGGGAATCGTCCAGTCTGCTTCCGGTTGATGACCCGCTATCCCGGCGGTTCCAGGACCATCTGGTCTCGGCCGGCCTGGCGGCCGATTCCTTTTTTGATTCGCTGCGCCGATCGGAGAAGCCATCCGCCACCGCTGATGCGGACGCCGAGCCCAAAGAGGCAGAACCCGTAAATATCAAATTCTTTCGAATTCACGTCCGCCAACCGCTCGACGAACGCTGGGGGCAATCGACGAGTTGTCTGGTGGGTGAAGAGAACTGGACATCCTATACCATTATGTGGGGAGTGCTCGCCGTCGATGAGGCGGACGCTCGTCAGCGAGTTCTCGAATGGCAGCATCGTTGTTTTCCAATTCCCGCTGAGATCGTGGAGGTGGAAACTGGCGAAGAGATTTATCAGGATTTGCCAGGCATCGTCTGGCAGGGACAACGCGAAGGCCAATCGCCATCATAGGGCAGTTTTTTGCCTGTCTGTTGCGGTCGAAATCAATTCTCAGGAACGTCTCGAAATTTCACAGTCAGGTCTAAAGCCTGACCTAAAACAAAGGGCGTAAAACATGTCTGACGCCGAATTTGAAGATATCGACGATAAGCTCGAAGACCTCAGCCGGGAAATCTCAGCTCTCAGCGAACAATGCCGATATCGCACGATGTTGCGAGTCGCTCATGAAGCACGGCGACTGGCTCGTGTTGAACAGAAGCTGATTCCCTATCTGATGGCGGGGTTTCACTTGATGAACGATTCTCGCAACGTTTTGCAACCTGTTCCGGGACGCGAAGCCGCTATCGAATTGATCACGCTGTTGGAAAGCGAAGACAGCGCCCGTCAGTTCCAGCCGAATCTTCCTGAGGAAGAGTATGAACGGACCAAGTGGTGGATGACCGCGTGTGCCTATGACAACCTTGCGGTCAACACGGCCGAATCGAATGGCTATAACTCCGACGGAATGCACCAATGCATCACCGACGGAATTCAGGTCTGTCGTCGCACCGGAAAGTTGCAGTGCATCGCCTGCTTCCGCGAATACGGGACAGATGTCTATATCGCCGCGGATGATCTCGACATGGCCCTGCATCACGCGCGGGTTGGCATTAACAACACTGATCCCGGGCCGCATGACCGTCGTCACGTCGGAGCGAAGGACAGTGTCCGCATCCTTGTGCTGCTCGGGCAACTCGAACCCGCCATGGAAATGCTGGATCTGGCTTGGAAATTGAGTGATGTCTATCACAGTCCGTATGCGGGAAAGCTCGATACCTATTCCCGCGCGGTCGAACTTTACTATCTGGCCGGCTGCCCCGAACGTCTCGACAAGTTCCCCAGGATTCTGACACAGGAAGAAGACGACGCGTACGATGGTCCAGATGACGACGTTCTCGTCGAGCCGATTCGAGATGAGTTTCCAGCTCATTTCCTGGATCGGGAACTCGCGAATTCCGTGGTTGCCAGTTGCAAGGGTGATTATGAAACGGCTGCCGCGTTACTTCAGCCGTGGGATGTCCTGCTGCGTGAGCAAAAATCTCTGACGCGCTGGTTCGAAGTCCGGCTGCGACTTGTCGCCAACGCTCGATTGACTGGCAAGATGTCGCGAGCCGTGGCGCTGGCCAAGCCTCTGGAGGAAGCGGCCAAGCACGCTCGAGACTTCCTCACGCTACGACGACTGGAACGGCTTCTCGACGAATCGATCGCGGCCACCCCATTGGCACTCGCCGGGCCAGTCACCATCGGACCGTATGCCGATAAGATGATTCCTGAAGTGGCTGCCGCTACAGACGAAGCAGCGTCATCTGTTGCCACGACCGATGATGAAGAGGCAGATGACACCCCTTCAACACCTCTGGCTGAAACCGTCAGTACGTTTTACATGCGTATGATGGAGAGTCAGGGTGATCCCGATGTGCTGACCGAGATCCTGATGGATGTCCTCGCCATCTCTCCAGAAGTTGCGACCGATCCCGAAGATGCCAGCCGACTGATGCACATCGCCCGGTTTGTTGGCATTGATCCCGATCATGCCAACGCCATCTGGAACTGGTCGAACGCCTTCGTGCAGCGTCATCTGCAGCACGCCACAATCCTCAGCATGCAGGCCGCACTTGCCGCACATCTGCTCGATCTGGATGACGACAGCCTGAATGAGGTGATCACTCACGAACGACTGGAAAAGCAGTTTCGCCAGTCGATGGATCTCGATCCTCACAAAGGCGACAACTTCGCCCGCGCGGGTTCCTACTATCTCGAACAGGAGAACTATGGAGAAGCCGAACGCTGCTTGGCACGGGGGTTCCGTCTGATGCGGACCTCGGGGCACCTGGCTTTGAAACTCGCCGAAGTCTATTCTCGTACGGATCGACCACGAGATGCCGTGGCCGTACTCGATATGGCACTGCGCGAAGGCTGTGACGATCCGGATGTTGCGTGGGAAGCCGCGCTGACGGCTGTCCGTGTCGAACAATACGATGCCGCGCTGACGTATCTCGATCGGTTCGACGAACTGCGTCCTGACGAACCCTGGAGCAACCACTATCGCGCCTGCTCACTGCTGGAGCTCAATCGCCCGGCAGAAGCACTGACAGCTCTGGATCGTGAACAGGAATTCAACCCGGAACTGACCTATCACGTTGAAGTACAGCGAGCCAGCGGCCTGGGGGCCTTGAAAAAGGTCGACGAGTTCCGCGTCCAGTTAGAAAAAGTTCTGGCGATCCCTGCGGCCAGTGTCGATTACCTGACGCCAAACGGTTTGCAGCGCCTGTTCACAAGGCTCTGGCAATCGACCGCGGAATGTGTTGCCTTCGATGATCCGGCCATGGTCCAGCTCGAAACTCGACTATTGGAACTCGGTCTGGCACCCAACGAAGTTTTCATCGCACGGCGCGAGCGCCAGCCGGTTGTGGAAGGGGACAAGGTTCAGTTCTTCCGCTGTGTCGTCCATCAGCCGCTCGATGACCGCTGGGAATCATTTCCCGGTCGCCTCGCCGCTGACGAAGGCTGGACAAGTTATGACATCCCCTGGGGTGTTCTCGCCCACGACGAAGCAGAAGCGGAATCGATGGTCCTGGAATTTCAGGGCCGTTGCTATCCACTTCCGGCTGAAGTCGTGGAGGTCGAGGGGGATGGCGAAGAATATGCTGACAAGGCTGGGGTCGTGTGGCAAGGCTACCGCGAAGGGGAATCACCCGACGACGACCTAAGTGATGATGAAGATGATGGCGACGAAGGGGATGACGATCTTTAGGAAGTGTCACCGTTTTCCATCGGGACGTTGTTATCCCGTGGGAGTCGAGGTGCGTGCTTTTCAGAACCACCAGAGAGATTGCGGTCTAATGGCCCAAGTGGGCCAGCAGTTCACCCAGCCAGGGCCCTTCGGCCCTGGGAAACGATGTAAAAACGGGAT
>CAIWEX010001241.1 GCA_903911795.1 uncultured Schlesneria sp. | reverse complement strand
CCGAAGGTCTCCTCTTCAAATAGCGCAAGACCGTTGACAGAATGAATTCTGAGATTAGCGATTATCAGCGTTCTTCAGCGGTGTTTTCGCATCTGAAGCTTCTGCAACGTTCGTGTCGAGTGACTTTGTGCAGTCAATCAGCAACCAGAAGATGCCGCTGGTCAAGTACATAGCGGCGAGTAACAGGAAAAGCGGTTCCCAATTGGTCTTGGTTACAATCTTCTCCGCAACCACGTGCTTTGTCGTGTTCCAGTCCAGCAGCGAGCCGAAAATGATCGGCATCACAATCCCACCGATCGTCCCCGAAGTGTTAATGATGCTGAAGACCGTCGCAGAGCACTTTCCACCGAGATCCGTGCAGGTTCCCCACACGGTTGGCTGACTCCAATCGCTGAAGAACTTGGCGAGAAATAGAGCGATTCCCGCAGCTACTGCACCACTCTGGCCACTGACGATGAACAGCATCCCGCAGCCAATGATTTTACCGACGAAACCAATCCCGCTGCGTGACCAGCGACGGTTGCCGGTCGATCGGATGAAGTGATCATTCAGCCACCCTCCGGCAATTCCCCCGAGTGCTCCACCCCACAGCGGCAGACTCGTCAGCCAGCCAACACTCTTCATATCCAGTCCGTGACGGTCGAGAAAATACTTTCCAATCAAATAGACAAACGCCACGTCGGAACCCGCATCCATGAATTGCTGAATCGTAAAGCAAAACAGGCTGCGACTGCGCAGGGCTTGTTTCCAGGAAAGTGACCCCTTCAGCGATTGGGGGGCTTCTCCTTCAGCGATCAACGTGCGTTCCGCGTCATTAACATCTGGGTGTTCCGACGGTGAATTGCGAAACAAGATCAGGAACGAGATTCCAAACGCCAGGCCAGCCAATCCCATCACCCATAGCGCCGACTGCCATGACAACTCGCACCACCCCATCAGAACGGTACCAAGAATGATCGACGACATTGCACCACCGCACCGGCCGAACGTGGTCGCAACCCAGCCCTGAATCGTTGTGCGGGTTCTTAACGGAAACCAGACACGAGTGGCCTTGGTGAGTCCCGGGTAGCAACCTGCCTGAGCCGCGCCGAAAAGCAGTCGCAACAGTCCGATCACGGGCAGACTACCGGTCAATCCGAACCCGATCAGCGCGATGGACCAGAGGATAATACTGGTCCCCAGGAAAAGATGAGGGCCGAACAGATCGATGGCAATGCCACTAGGGATCTGTCCGGCCGCATATGTCCAGTAAAACAACGAGAAGACAAAACCCGACTCGGTGTTGTCGAACTGGTAGGTTTCCTGGATTTTAGGTCCGACGATATTCCATGCGTAACGGTGCAAATACAGGAACCACGACGTTCCGCACGCCAGGCTGAACATCAGCCAGCGGACGTTCGTCGGTGGTTCCTCGCGCGGCTCGTTGATCGAAGCCATAGAGGGGATTACTCCTCCTGTTCACGCAATTTCGCCAGAACGCTGATATCTTCCAAAGTCGTCGTATCACCAGCCGATTCCCGACCCGCCGCGATGTCTCTCAACAGACGTCGCATGATCTTTCCACTGCGAGTCTTCGGCAACGCCGCACTGAATCGGATCTTATCGGGTGTCGCCAGTGCACCAATGTGCTTGCGGACATGTGCGATCAGTTCGCGTTCCAGTTGATCGTTCCCTTCGCCACTCTTCAGGCTGACGAAGCAGCAGATCCCTTCACCCTTGATGTCGTGAGGGAACCCGACCACGGCCGCTTCAGCTACTCGTTCATGAGCCACCAGCGCCGATTCGACTTCCATCGTCGACAGGCGATGCCCGGCAACGTTGAGCACGTCGTCAACTCGACCCATCACCCAGATATACCCGTCTTCGTCCTTGCGAGCACCGTCGCCTGCGAAGTAGCAGCCGGGAATTGAACTGAAATACGTATCCTTGAATCGTTGATGGTCGCCGTACAATGTTCGCAGCATGGATGGCCACGGCTGCCGCATCACCAGCAGACCGCCGCTGTTGGCTGGCAGGCTCTCGCCATCCTTGGAAACAATGTCCGGAACAACACCCGGAAGTGGTCGAGTACAACTTCCCGGCTTCGTTGCTGTAATACCTGGAAGCGGCGACAGCATGATCGAGCCGGTTTCCGTCTGCCACCAGGTGTCGACGATCGGACATCGCTCGCCACCGATCACACGGTGGTACCACATCCAGGCTTCCGGGTTGATCGGTTCACCGACCGAACCGAGCAAGCGCAGGCTGGAAAGATCGTACTTCTGAGGCCAGTGATCGCCCCACTTGATAAAGGCTCGAATCGCTGTCGGTGCAGTATAGAAAATGCTGACGCCGTATTTTTCGATGATCTCCCAGAACCGTCCGTCGTGCGGCCAGTTCGGAGCCCCTTCGTACATCACCGTCGTGGCACCATTCGCCAGCGGTCCGTAAACGATGTAGCTGTGTCCGGTGATCCACCCGATGTCGGCGGTACACCAGTAGGTGTCTTCTTCCTTCAGGTCGAAAACCCACTTCGAAGTCATCATCGTACCGAGCGTATATCCACCGGTCGTGTGCATGACCCCCTTGGGCTTTCCGGTACTTCCTGACGTGTACAGGATGAACAGCGGATGCTCGGCATCGAGTTCCACGGCATCGCAATCCGCGTCGACGTCGGACATCAGGTCGTGCCACCAGTAGTCGCGATCTGGAATCATGTGGATTGGCATGCCGGTCCGTCGGACAACGACGACTCGTTCGACCGTCGGGGACTTTTCCAGGCTCTCGTCGACCGCTTGCTTGAGCAGGACTTCCTTACCACGTCGCCAGCCACCATCGGCCGTGACAATCAGCTTGGCCTTGGCGTCGTTGTTACGATCGGCCACCGCTTCGGCACTGAATCCACCGAAGATGATCGAATGAGTCGCGCCGATTCGGGCACAGGCGAGCATCGCGATCGCCAGTTCGGGAATCATTGGCATGTACAGAGTGACTCGGTCGCCAGTCGTCACGCCCAGTTTCTTCAGGACGTTGGCGAACTTGCAGACTTCGCGGTGCAGATCCTGATACGTGAGAACACGGGTATCGCCGGGCTCCCCTTCCCAGATGATGGCCGCTTTGTTCTTGCGCCAGGTGGTCAGATGACGATCCAGGCAGTTGTAACTGGCATTGAGTTTGCCGCCGACAAACCACTTGGTATCGGGCATATCTCCCTGAATGACATGGTCCCACTTCTTGAACCAGTCGAGGTTCTGAGCCAGATCGCCCCAGAATCCGGCAGGATCATCTTTGGCTCGCTGCCACATCTCCTGGTATTGAGCTTCGCTGGAGATATTCGCCTGGCGAGTGAATTCCGCCGGGGGTGGAAAACTACGGGTTTCTTGGAGGACACTCTGAATGTTGTCACCAGACATCGGGAGGATCTCCTGAGGCGTGGGAGGGCAGGGGGCGGAACCGTTTGAACCGAGTGACTAAAAACGAGTCCCACAGTTCAGACGGGGAGAAAATCAGGTTGTGAATTCCTGATTAAACACGGAATCTCGCCGAATTGCCACGTCACAGTGTTGCGGCGGTGCCACGCAGCGATTCCCACAGCAAAGGGGGTCGCACAACCGACCTTTGCGGAGAAGTCACCTGTTGATGACCCAAACGGAAGGGAAAAGGTGAAGTCGGTCAATCGACCGCATCGGTACGGTCAAAGGTCCTGCATCGAGCTTGCGTATCTCCGACAATCCCTGAAATCGCTACAGACGCATCAATAAGTTCCTTCCCCGCCGTCGGAACATGTTGACAGAGCACACCCTATGGCGCACGATTACGTTGGTGACGGAGCCTGTATGGAGTGTTGCTCCGCCCAAGACTTTTGCCTGATGTGAGACCCCACCCGTGCGCGACGCAATGGCTGTGCAACGCCGACGCCGAATGATGTTGCGGCAAAACACTCAAAACCCCGCCGACACTGTCGCGGCATTCTCGCGCACAGAAACGGTTGCCGAGGTCAAAACTGTCAGGTCTGCATCCGTACCAAACGGCGATCTCCAACCGATTCGTCAGCAACTCCTTCGCGAATCTGGCGGGCGAAGCGATACCGAATTGCGGGTTGAGATTACGGGGCACGAAGCACAGATCGTCCCATTGAATCAACCGTTTGTTCTGATCGGTCGAAATCCATCCTGCGATATCCGGTTTGACCATCCAGGGGTCCTGCCACGGCACCTATATCTGCAGTGGATCGACGGACGATTGTTCTGCTGTACGCTCGGAATGCCCAGCCAGAAATCACCTGCTGTGGGAATCTGGATCGGCGAAGAACCCGTCACGGTCGGTCCTTTCCAACTCTCGGTCATCGATTCAGAGAGTCTTCCATCACTCGCGCCCGAGTCACTTCCGTCGCGAAACAGCGACGATCCACAGGTTGACTTCGATCCGTTGGGAAAGAGTGCGGAGTTAGCCAGCGACGTTCCTCAGGTCCAGTTGACGTTTACAGGCGTTGAACAATCCGACAATTTCTGGCCAGTGGACCGACCATTGACCTTGATTGGCTGTGGATCTCAGTGCAAATTACGCCTCGATCATGCTGACATCCCCACTGTACTGGCCGCTTTGTATCGCACTCCGACAAGCTTGTGGCTGATCAACCTCGCGGACGAGGAATCATTGCGGGTGAACGAACAGTCGACTTTGCTTCAGTCGCTCGACTTTGGTGACCTCGTCCAGTTGGGTCCTTTCCAGGCTGAAGTCTCTGCCGCTTCACTCAGTCTAAAGACGCTGCGTACTGCTGCGATCGAAGATTCTCCCAAGCCAGCACGTTCTTCCGTCAAAGAATTGACGAATCGACATCGCGAACGATTGGGAACGCTCACCAAATCACTGGCGGCGGTCCAGCTTTATCTCGACGCAGAACACCTGGACTCGGTTCCTGAGTTAAAAAGTTCGCTGCAACGCTACGTACTGCAGGCTCAACGTCATCACCGCGAGATGCAGGAAGCACTCGACCAGTTGTCAGAATTGACCTGATTTCAGCGGTAAAGTGACTGACGAAACTGGTCATAAACCTTTTTCTGGATTCGTTTTGCAACCTGGGATCGACGCTACGCCTTGACCTTCTGGTAAATGAAGAGATTTGGAACACTGATCGCCGCTGATTTACGCTTTATCTGATCAGTGGGAATCAGCGGTGATCAGTGTTCCTCATCTGTCGTTCGGTAGTTATTCCGTCTGGCACGCGCCCCCGGCCACTCCGTAGACTGAGGGGCCTATGCATTACATTCCTGAATCTACGTGCGAAATGTTACGCGGCGATCCGCTGGCCGTTGGTAGCCAGACTCGCAGCAGCTTTCATTACCTTTCCGCCCCCCTGTATGTGCTGACAGCAGCAGTCGCTGGTTTGCTGGCTGCTGACTGGGTTTTGACGTCCAGTACGGGAACCGGTACCAGTGCGACAATCTTTGGGATTCCAGGTTGGCGTAATACCCTGTTCGGGTATCGATTCGCCCTGATTGCGGCTGTCATCGGGGGAGCGAGAATTCTGTATCACGCTCTGGATGGACTGCTTTCCGGTCGAGTCGGGGCAGATCTGGCCCTGACAATTGCCTGTCTGGCAGCAATCGTTCTCGGAGAACATCAGACAGCCGGACTCGTCGTATTCATCTCTCTTGTCGGTGAAAGCCTGGAAGGGTACACGATTGATCGAGCTCGCTGGGCCGTTCGTCAGACGTTTGCCTTGCAGCCTGCAATGGCACATCTGACGCAAGACGGACGTGAACGCGATGTTCCCATTGGCGAGGTCCGCGTCGGTGATTTTCTGGTGGTTCGATCTGGTGAACGAATTCCGGCTGATGGCAAGGTTGTTACAGGCCGGTCGGCTGTTGATCAGAGTGCGTTTACCGGTGAGAGTCTTCCCGTTGATAAGTCGGCTGGGGATAAGGTCTTCGCGGGGACGTTGAATCAGTTCGGTCCGCTGACGATTGTTGCCGAACAAATCGGTAGCAATACCGCTCTGGCAAAAGTGGCAGATCTCGTTGGTTCCGCCGCAAGCAAGAAAGCCGACTTGGAACGAACAGTCGATCGACTGGCTCGTTGGTTCCTTCCTGCTGTGCTGGGTGCCGCATTGCTGACGTTAATCGGCTGGCGGATTGCCGGAGGAACGTGGCAGCGAGGAGTTCTACCCGCCCTCGGTGTGCTTGTGGTGGCATGTCCCTGTCCTCTGGTTCTGGCGACCCCTGCGGCCGTGATGGCAGCACTGGCCTGGCTGGCTCGACGAGGGGTCGTTGTTCGTGGCTCGCAATCGCTCGAACGACTCGCTCGTGTCGACACGTTCGCGTTCGACAAGACAGGCACGTTGACTCAGGGGGCATTGGCTCTCGGTGAAATCGTCGTGACAGGTAGCCTGACTGCGGAGGAAGTGCTGGCAGCCGCAGCAACGGCTGAACGATTGAGCGAACATCTGCTGGCACGGCTATTGGTGACAACGGCTGAGGCCCGCGGACTTCGAGTCGCAACTCCAACAGAGTTTGAATCATTTGCCGGGGCGGGGGTTCTTGCCACAGTTTTGCGGAAGGATCTGCCGGGATATCTGGAATCAACGGAGACAACTGCTGAAGCGATGCGACTCGTTGTGGTGGGAAACCGCCGCATGCTCGATCGCGGAGAAATCGAATTCTCGGCCGAGATTGCCTCACTTCTCAAACAACGCGAAACGGCAGGGGAATCACCACTGGTCGTCGCCATTGATGGCCAGGTTGTCGGCATCATTGGCGTTCGCGAAACAATCCGGCCGGAATCTCTGCAGGTGCTGCACGAACTGCATGATGCCGGGATCTCTCAATTTGCCCTGTTGACGGGTGATCGACCGCAACCGGCTGATGCCGTCGTTCAAACTCTTGGACTGTTCGACCACGTCGCAACGGAACAACTTCCGGCCGACAAGGCAAACTGGATCGAACAAAGTCGCCAATCGGGTCGCTGCGTGGCCATGGTCGGAGATGGCGTGAACGACGCTCCCGCCCTCGCCACGGCTGACGTCGGATTGGCGATTGGTCGAGCGGGAGCGGACCTGACAGCGGAAGCAGGCGATATTCTGCTGCTGGGTGACCCGTTAAGACCATTGCCCGGTCTGCTGCGACTCTCGCGAGCCCTCGTTCGCAACATCTGGCAAAGTATTCTACTGTTCGCGTTTGGAATGAATGCGTTTGGCGTGCTGGCCTGTTCGGTTGGCTGGCTGAGTCCCGTGGGGGGAGCACTCTTCCACGAACTCGCGTCGCTTGCGGTGATGATTAATGCGATGCGATTGCTCTGGTTTGACGGTTGGACAGGGACTGTGGCCAATCGTTGGCAATCGCGTCTGCTGGAACTGGTCGACTGGCTGACAACATCGGCCTCTCCATCCCGATGGATCTTCTGGATCCTGGAACGCTGGCAATTGACCTGCAAACTCGCGGGTGCCGCGGTGTTTCTCATCTGGATGCTGTCAGGGGTCACGCTGATTGAAGAGGATCAACAGGCCCTGGTCGTTCGATTCGGCAGATATGAAACATCTCTGACCGCAGGATTACATTGGCGCTGGCCCTGGCCGCTCGAACGACTGGTTCGTGAACCGGTGGATCGAGTCCGCAGTGTCGGGATCGGATTCCGAACACCAGAAATTTCACGCGGAAAGAAGCCAATCGGTTCTGTGCCGAACGAAATCGGCCCCGGGATCATCGAATGGACAAGTGCTCACGACGATCGTGAAACTGCGGAAGAATCACTGTTACTGACAGCCGACGAAGTTCCCGTCGAGATGACAGCGGAGGTGACCTATCGAGTCAGCAGCTTGCGACAGTTCGTGTTCGGCGGAACTCGACGACCTGACGATGTTCTACGAGCCACCGCAGAAGGGGTCCTGCGTGATCTGGCAGCTCAGGCATCGCTGGATGAACTTCTGACCGACCGCAGACGAGAACTCGAACGTCAATCACTGGTGCGACTGCAGCGACGTATTGACGAGTACGACCTTGGGATCGCGATCGTCGATCTGCAATGGTTGGATGTCCATCCGCCGAAACCTGTTGTCCCCGCATACCGTCAGGTGGCTGATGCCCTGGAAGATCGCGAATTGCTGATCAACGAGGCCCAGGCCTATTCCGATCGAATTCTCTTGGGGGCGGTTGGTGAAGACGCGGTTCGGTTGTTAAATCACGCCAGGAATCCCCTGGAAGATCGTCCGGCCGGCGATGGCACTCAAGAATCCGATTGGACGCTGGATGATGCTCTGTGGCAAAAGCTGATGGGGAAACGGACGGATGGATCACCGATCCTGTCAGGAAATGCATCAGCAGTTCTGGACGAGGCTCGAGTCAAAGCCTCGGAACGTCGATCGTCGGCTTTGTCGTCTGCCGGTCGGCTGGAACGCCTGCGTGCCGAGTATGTCAAATCTCCACTGGGAACAGTTCAGCGACTTTACTGGGATGCGATCATCCAGGTCCTGGCAAACCGTTCGCTGACGATTGTCGATCCAAAGGCCGCGGGTCGTCGACATTTTTGGATGAACGAGTCCCCGTCAATCAATTCAACGGTTCCGGAAATTCGTCAGTTGATCGAGCCAACGACAGAGGAATGAACGCGAGTTTCCGTTTCTGGCCTTCGTTCTCTTCAATGGAATATTCCAGCAGCAGTGGTATTAGAGGGGCCTGAAAACTGTGGATTGTCGATTGTGGAGAATTCGCAATCGCAAGACAGATCAAAGGTTAGAAAACAGACTCCACATGAGATCGCTGTTGATGAAATGATGACATCGCAGTGAGAAACTGTGTGCAGTCCGATGGTGATCTGGCGGGTTGTTGACAGTCAACAGAATCACTCTGGTGACGATGTTCAAAACTGTGGGAAACGTCGGATATCGCGAACGAGTTATCAACAGTCCTGCCAACATCATCACGCGCAGTCTTCGCGGCGTAATTCGGCGATCCGTTTCTGCAAACGTTGAACCTGCTGACGCAGTGTCGGGGCATGTGGCAGCAGTTCTTTCAAGCGGCTCAAGCAGTGAGAAACTGTCGTGTGAGTCCGCTTGCCAAAGTACTGGCCGATAAATTCCAGGGGCCGTTGAGTCAGTTCTCGAGCCAGAAACATCGCACATTGCCGTGGAACGATCAGGCTCTGATGGCGTGACCGAGATCGTAGTTCCGCAGGTTCGATTCCAAATTCACTCGCCACGACCGCAACGATGGAATCAAGCGAAATAATCTCTGCGGGAAGTTCTTCAGACATCCATTGCTGCAGCAGCGGGATATCAATCAGCGACGGTCGTTTCATTGAATGCTCGGCAAGTCGATTCAACATGGTCACAATGTCGCGTGGCGACGCAGGACCGTGATCGGCTAACCATTCAACCGTCGGTTGCACCGGTTCGGCAAACGTTAACGGGCAATGTTCAACTCGACGTTGATCACCAGATCCCGTTCGTCGCTGTTCTGCTGCCGCTGATTTGCGGGGATTGGTTGATCCCCCTGATTCAATGAGTCGAGCAAGGAAAAAGATCCGACTGTCACGACTCAGGATTGGAAGCGAAGTACACAGTCCACCATGGCAGCGACTGACCCAGCGTGGCGAAAAATCGCGAAGTTCACCGGGAAGTTTGCGGCTGGTGATCAAGACGTGAGTCCCCTGCTGACTCAACTGATCGATCAGTTCCAGCAACAGACGTTGGTGTTCGCTCTTTCCTTCCAACTGCTGCAGATCGTCGCAAATGAGAAGATTCAGCCGAGTGAATTGTTCCAGCAGATCGGCCAGACTTTGTGACTCGTCGGCAGTGACCAATGCTTCGGCAAGGTCATTCGCGCCTGCTAATGCAAATACGAGTCTGGGTTGCTGACGGCGTACTTCGCGGACGGCGTTACGGGCAAGGAACGACTTGCCGCTCCCTTCCGGGCCAGACAAGAATGTCAGACCGCCGACGGTATTTGACTGGTGATGGCGACCGCTCAATCGTGACAATGCGGCGTACGCAAACGCCTGCTCAGGCAGTGGAACAAACAGTTCCGCCATCGCGATCACAGATTGGCTGCGAGCCACCAGCGCATCGAACATCGAGAACCGACCTTCATGAGTCGAGTTCGCAAGCGTCCGTTTGCGGAGGTTCCTCCTTGAGAATCAGCACGAGAGTAGACATTCTCGCGCTGTTGGCACTCAACCAGTCAATGGTTGTTTGACCTATCAGCCGGAACGCGTTAGCGTCCGGTTTGATTTGTGGTCTAACCCTGTTTCTCAGGTATCAATCCCTGTAAACGTGGGTGAGAATCACAATCGTCAACCATTGTCTGAAGCAAAGTGACCAGACACGTCAGATGATACTACGCGGATTCCGATTTGCGAAGCGATCCAACGACGCGGGCAATCCGCTGGGCTGCGATTTCCAGTTCTTCAGGGCTGTTGAGGGGACTCAGCGAGAATCGCACGGCCGACCGATACAAATCGGAACTCAAACCCATCGCCACCAGAATCGGGGCCGGTTCGGAAGATCCACTGGCGCAAGTGGTTCCGAGCGAACATGCAATCCCTGCCAAATCCAGCGCAACCAGCAAAGCTTCGCCATCCACCCCAGGAAACGAGATATTCAAGGTATTGGGAAGTCGCAGGGCGTCGGCACCGTTTACCACCGCAGGAGAACAGGCTTCGCACAGCTTCCATTGAAAATCGTCACGCATCTGGCGAACTCGAGCCGTCCAGTCGTCAACATTTGCCGACCAGGTTTTCAGTGCCAACGCCATCCCGGCAACAAGTGCGACGGGTTCCGTTCCCGGTCGACGCTCCGTTTCCTGGTGGCCTCCCTGCATCAGCGACGCAAACTTGGCTCCCTCGCGAATCAGCAACCCACCAACGCCACGTGGTCCCTGAAACTTGTGAGCCCCAAAGCTCAGCGTCGTCGCACCCAGGTCACGAAAGTTCACAGGAATCTTGCCGACCGCTTGGACGGCATCCAGGTGCAGTGCGATTCCCCGCTCTCGGCAGACTTCAGCCAATCCGTGGACCTCTTGAATCACGCCGGTTTCGTTGTGAGCCAGGATCACTGATACCAGCCGCGTGTCAGCGGGAAGTTCGTTGATGATCAAGCGGCCAGCGGAATCGACAGGCAATTCATGAAGCCGCCATCCTTGCCGCTGCCGCATGCGACAGACCTCAAGACTCGACGGATGCTCACCTGGTGACAGCACGATTGTTCCTGGCGGTCCCTGCGTCAGACCTTGTATCGCCAGATTATTGGATTCTGTTCCGCCGCTGGTAAAAACCAGTTCAGACGGCTGAGCTCCCAGAATCTGGGTGATTGATTCACGACTTTGTTCCAGAATCTGTCGTGCCTTGCGGCCAATGTGATGGCGGCTGCCAGGATTGCCAAAACAGTCCCGCATCACGCGCGACACTTCCGTCAACACCTCGGAAGAAGGAGGTGTGGTGGCATTGTGATCGAGATAGATCGAGGTCATGGAGAAGGCCATCGAATGAGTCACGCTGGCGGAAGCCATTCATGAAACGCGGACTTTCCGGCTGAAATCCATCAGTTCCGGTTCAGCCGCGTTGTTTGCACTTAAAATAATAGCCTTGTACTTCCGGCACACAGGATCGACCGTTCGGTGCCATCGTCGAACAGCGGGCCTCGTTCGACTGAGCCCGCTGAACGGCTGCTCGAGTTCGTGTGACTCCCCCTTCTGCGACGTCGTCTTCGATCTCTTCTCGCGTTAATCCGAAGCAGGCACACAGTGGAGCCGAAGGATCCTTGATCGGAATTGCCCCTGCGATCACAGACCGCAGCACAACACTTTCAAAATCATCGTAATAGACAACGTCGCAGCGTTCATCGGGACAGAAGTACGCCGATTCGGCCAGTCGTTTACGGGCTTCTTCTGGCAGACGGGCGTTCAGTGTTTGGGGGCCGACAGCATGTCCGACAGAGTGGCAGCGTGGGCAACGAGCGTCAACCTGATCCGGTTCACGCATGAAGGCCTTGTTCATCGCAGGTTACTCCAGCCGCAACCACATCGTTTTCAGGTATTCACTTTCGGGGCAAATTGTCGCAATCGGATGATCGGCGGCGGCACCACCTTTCATCAGCACCTGAACGCGTCGCCCGAACTCGGGCGCGGCACAGACGATTTTCGAGAACTCGGCCAGATCCAGTAGTCCCGAGCAACTGCACGTCAGCAGAATGCCATCGGGGGCAACCAGTTGCATTGCCAGTCGATTGAAGTCGTAATACTTCCGCCGTCCGTCTTCGATTTCATCTCGAGACCGGATCAGCTTGGGAGGATCCAGAACCACGACATCATACTTCTTGCCGTTGCGCAGCATGTCACGCATGTAGGAAAAGGCATCTGCCTGGACGATGTTCAGCTTGATCTTGTTGAGCTTCGCGTTGTCACGTGCGAGTGCCGCGGCGGATTCATCCAGTTCCACACCGGTGACATCTTCCGCGTGCCCAATTTTTTTCGCCTGGACGGCAAACCCACCGGTGTAGCTGCACAGATCGAGGACCGACTTGCCAGCACAGAATTCGGCCAATTTCTTGCGGTTATCCCGCTGGTCGCAATAGAAGCCCGTCTTGTGTCCACCAGCAAAGTCGACTCGAAACTGGGTACCGAATTCCTGGATCGTTGATTTGGCGGGAAGGCCTTCCGAACCGGTGGGAACCGCCATGAAACCTTCATGATCAATCGAATTCGGGCCGGGTCGCATGACACCATGCCGCGTGCCGCAGATCGGTTCCAGCATCGACAGAATCGCTTCGGCCCGCTGATACATCCCGAGCGAAAAGCATTCGGCGACCAGAACATCGCCGAACTTGTCGACGACCAGGCCCGGCAGTCCATCCGCTTCGGCATGGATGACGCGGTAGGCATCGGTGACGGAATCCAACTTCAGAACATCCCGCCGCAGAGCAACAGCCGATTCCATCCGTTCCGACCACCAGACATCGTCCGGCTGATTGACCCCTGTTCGTAACAGACGAACAGCGATTTCCGCCTTGGGATTGAAGAGTCCGAATCCCTGGGTGATTCCAGAAGTGTTGACGACTTCGACCAGATCCCCGGGTTGAGCCTTCGGATCGAAGTCGCCGAGTTGTCGACGAAACAGAAACGGATGCCAGACCGCCCCTTTGGCGACGATTTTCGGAAGCGGCCGATCATCTTCTGGACAAACCGGTCGCTGAATCAGCCGATCAAATGCAGGACTGGCCGGCGGACGACGATTGTCGCGCCGTTGTGGCGAAGGCGAATTGGGACGTTTCGGGTGCATCCTACGATAGTAGTGAATGCCATCCTGCATCACAACAACACGCGTTTGGGGACGCAGGACAATCGTCCATTTCAAACTTCGGCTCAATCGCTTGAACGAATCCACAAGTCTGATGCATCAAACAAGGTGGATTGGTGTCGTTCGGAACACTTTTCGGCCCATGACAGCCCAGAAAGAATGAAGGTTACTAACAACTTCTGGTTCATCCGACTTCCGACGTCATTGGTACTTCAACCTGTCGAAACCCGGCAATCATTGTGGGCTGAAAGCCCAAAAGAACAAAGCACAGTGCTTCAGCCCTGTGACACCGGAAATTAGTCAAATGTGCGACCTGAAGGGACGCGAGAAGCTATCGGGAGGGCGTCAAATGATCCGAAATTCGCCAGATTTTTGGACCGCGCACCCGGCGGGATGAACCGAAGGATGAATGTACGACCATCAGCCGGAACGCGCTAGCGTCCGGTTCAGTCAATCACTCGTGTTGCTTTACAACGCGGACATCCAAAGCGATGTTTGGCACCCCGCCGGGCAACGCTGTGAAGCATTTTTTAGGCTGAAAACAGGGGTTTCCATGAATTGAAGGATATGAAAAAAAGGCCAGATTCCGTCGCATACTAACTGAAACGCTCAGTCAGAAAGAAATCTGGCCATGAATCGCAAGAAGCGAGTCATTCATTTCTCGGATCGATCGGAAGGCCAATCGCGTCAGCGCCAATGGGACTGATTTCGGGGAGCTTGTCGTCACAAATACTCCGAAGGAGTTACATCATATAGCCCAGGGTTGCCGCGTTTCGCGGCTACCCTGG
>CAIWEX010001240.1 GCA_903911795.1 uncultured Schlesneria sp. | reverse complement strand
CAACGGCCGCGACCACAACCACCACGGCTTTACCTGCTGGCTGGCGGGTGGGGGAGTGAAGGGGGGATACGTTCACGGAGCCACCGACGAATTCGGCTTCAAAGCGGTTGAGAAGCCAGTCGGGGTCCATGATCTGCATGCCACGATGCTGCATCTGCTCGGCTTCGATCACGAGAAACTGACTTACAGATATGCAGGTCGAGATTTCCGCCTGACAGACATCCACGGGGAAGTCGTTAAGGAATTGCTCAGTTAACCAATGGCGATTATGCCGGATATTCCGGTTGTGCCGACCGTTCAAGATCTGACAGGAAAAATCTGCCATCCTGAGCGACTTCCCCTGTATATTCACCCCAGCTTGCCGCAATACAATCCTGAGTGATGATGTCTTGTACGTTGCAGGATCCTCAAAGGGCCACTGAGAGGTTCGTTGTGCGGAGTGAACAGCAAAGAATCGGGATTGCCTTGGAGACGCTTACCAGCGGTCTCTTCCCGTTCTTTGAAGCTGAATTGCGTGAAGTTTATGGAGATGCCTGGGAAGAATCGGCGCGGGCAACTTTTCGCGGCCAGTCTTCCATCGCCCTGCAAAACGGCAAGTGGGATGCCTACGCTGTCTTGAGTGTGATGTGGGACCAGTGGAACCAGGTCTTCCGCTACAAGCTGGGAATGGCGGAGCGAAGCTTGGTCAGCGAGTTGCGAGAATATCGTAACCGATGGGCTCATCAGGACTTATTCAGCGACGACGACAGCTACCGCGTACTTGATAGCGCTCAACGACTGCTGGTTGCTGTGGGTGCATTTGACGAAGCGGCGTTGATCGAGGATCGCAAGATTGACGTGATGCGAAACATGCTGGGGCGTCGCGTCAATGACGAATTAGCCGCTGCTCGATTCAGCCGTGCGCGAATTGTGGATGTACTTCTTTACACGATGTGCTGCCTGGCAATCGTCGTCACGATGTTCATGCTGTTCGCATCGCAACGGTTTGTCCCCACACTGATTGTGGGTGGTTTCACCGTGTTTGTGTTCTCGTTCCTGATCTACAAACGAGTCACGTCAGATGCTCCGGTATATGGTGTTCACGAGTGCCCGAAGTGCACCAAGATCATTTACAGCGAAGTCTGCCCTTACTGCGATCCGCCGCATCGGTCATCCTCGATCATCAAGAACGGTTCGTCACTGCGATATCCGCCGTTTACGGATCAAGTCATTCGCTCGTAACCAGTTAAGAGGTTCTCAGCGACTGAATTCTTCTGCGACGAGACTCTTGAGCGCATGACGCTTAAGTGTAGCGGTATCAAAAGCGGCGTCGCCCAACGCATCGAGCCGCGACCGTAAGAGAGCGGTTGGGCTGGCTAGTGAGTTGGAAGAGGAAAACCGCTCCCTGACGGTCGCGGCTCCGGGATCTAAAGTGGTTTCGGCAGTAAAATGAAATGCGCACTATTTCCGAGCGAACTGATTTTCCAACGGACCTGATTGAAGCTGCATCCCCAAGCGCCCATCGACCATCGGAAGATTTGGTCGAGACATTTCCCACGCTGTCTGGTGCCCTTCGTGATACCCGGACTGATATCCGCTGTACCACGCCATGATCACGACCCATGCTGCGAACGGAACCAGCCACAGTTTCCAGTTGTCAACGGTCATGACAGGACTCCCACTGATTCGAAAGATGAGACGAGACGTGAGGTGGCGAATTTTCGCAATTCCTTCATCAAATCTTCACACATCAGATCCCGTCGGTCAATGGCGGAATTGTTAAAAATTGAAATCCATTCTTGCGGACATCGCGAGGGGAGTCTCTGCAGCCCGCCGTCGCCACATTTCGTACCAGGTCTTCAGACTTTGAACGGTCTCTTTGCACGGAGCATGCTCGTTCGTATAAGATCCTTTTGGAGATGTGTCTGGGAACATGGTTTTCTGGACGTCTCACCAATCACAAAAATGCTCGTAAAATGGAATCCCGTGCATGGCCGACCGCGATTTTTCCCGTTACCAGAAGAAGGTCATCCAGCGTTACTATGACAATCGCCCTCAGGTGGATGAGCAGCGTTTGAGCGAACTGGTGGCCGAGTTGTATCTGGCCAGCGAGAAGAAGAAGCCGAAACTCTGGGAAACGGCTCGCGATATCATGATCCGCCTGGGGACACCGGAATCTCGCGTGGAACACGTCATGAAGACCGCCAATGCAGCCATTCTGGCGGAAGTGGTTAAAGACGTGCAGTCCGGCAAGATCCGACCGAAACCACCCGAGAAGCCGCCAGCACCGCCTGCCGACGAGTAGTCGAGCGTGCTCTACATCGCGGGCGACTGCAGTGAAAAAAGCGTGCGATCTGAAAGGTCGCGAGAGGTCATTGATCGGAGTTGATCGCTCTGACGGAATTTCTTGCAACCTTTCAGGTCGCATGCCCCGTTCTGTCCGTTTTCACAGGGCTGAAAGCCCT
>CAIWEX010001239.1 GCA_903911795.1 uncultured Schlesneria sp. | reverse complement strand
TCAATCTTGTTGCCGGCTTCGTACTGCTTCAGATAGTCGTCCAAGTGCTGCTGCAATTCAGCATAAGGCATCGAAAACGAGAACTTCAGCTCCCCCTTTTTCGGTGCGACTCCTCGTGCGCCACCGGGCATTTCCCGAACCAGCATCGCATGACTGCGAATTCCAATCGTCGTCGGTGCCTGAACATCTTCCTCGGCCAGTGCCAGTCGCAATCGTAACGAAGGGAGTTGTTCTTCCGTCGCACCTGAGACTTCGGCGCTGACAGACAACTCGCCGTTTTCCACTTTACCGGCGAGTGCAATTCGAATGGGTGTTTTGCGCCGGATGCGTTCATCGACAACGGTTCGCAGCAGCGAATACGCCGTTCCGCTGAATTGCAGGAAGCCGCGATACGGGGCCTGCTCAGGATCGAGCATGGCGCCATCGACGGTCACGGTCGGCGTTTTTGACATTTCGTAAAACGCGAATCGGTCTTCGCTATCCTGGTTGACCAGACCGTCCGGCTGAGGATTGTGCTGATGATAACGGAGCGTCACCACCTGATTCGCGGGGTAGGTTGCCCGAATGATGTCGAGTGCCACTTCGGTCGCGACTGCTGGGGGACTCTTGGCCCCGGTGAAAAATTCGACGAGTGACACATGATCACCTGCTTCGGGCGGAACTGGCCATGTCTTCTGAATTTCCGACTTCAGAATGGCCATCTTTTCCATGTAAAGTTTCTGCAGATGGGCTTCCATCCCGTCTGTATTACCGTGGTGTTCCTTCCAGAGTTTGGTCAGCACTTCGGTTGGCGTGGGCTCGCCGGGTGGTTGACCCAGGCGTCGGGCCATGACCAGATGTTCCAGCATGGGCATTGCCACGATCGTGGCATAGTAGTCGATGGCCGCTTCTGGTTGTTTGTTGGCTGCGGCGTAATCTCCCAGAGCGGCAAGGATATCCCAGTTGTACGACTGCTTGACGAGGGCGGCCTTGAGTGCTTCGTGGGCAGCGGCTCGATCCTCGTCCAGTTTCGAACGACTCTTTCCCAGCGCGATTTGAATTTCGGCTTGGTCACGCATGGACTGGAAGCGAGGCTTCAATGCCGTCCCCGCTTCACCCATCAGCTTTTCAGCCTCGTTCACGTGCTTGATCGCTTCTGCCGGCAATCGTCCCGACGAAATCAATTGCTGAGCGGTAATCCACTCGGCATTGGTGTTCATTCGAGTTCCCCAAGTCTTGGAGAGTTCCAGATAGTTGCTGATGATTTCCTTTAAGGTGTCATCATCAAAGCCGGCCTTGGCATGCATCGCCAGCAGGCCGAAGGCGGCTTCCAGCGAGATGGGACTGATCGGGTGTTCGCTGGCCAACCGCAGGATGACTTTGGGTTGGGGCTGAGCCTGCATCGACCGGAATGCCTTTTCGAAGACATCAGCGGCGGGCGGGAGTGCAGATTCCAGATAGTCCGACAATTTTGATCCGGACGTGGGCAACAACCGAGCCAGATACATTTCCTGACTGCCGCTGGCGATGGTGCCGCGAATCGCCCCTTTACTGAATTCGCCCTGGAAGTCGAACGCCGCATTGCCGTTTTTCATCGTCAATTTGACAGCCGTACCGTCGACCGTCGTCGATTCAATTTTTGCAGAGTTGTCGCTTGTTGAATCAATAATTTCAGCCTGAATCTTGCCATCAGCTCCCTTGGCGAGATTCACGATCCAAAGGTATTTGTCGCGGCGGTCCTGGCCGGTCACGACCATCACCCAATGACCTTCCAGCTCTTTCACGTCGTGCCGAATGGGAATAATGACCTTTTTCCCAGCTTGAGCCCCGGCTTCCGCGCCGCCCCCCTCACCGGGCGCAATCTCGGAATCTGTTGCTTTGGAACCACATCCGGTAACGACTGCGACTAGTAACAGACATGTGAGTCGTTTCCAGCACCTGACGAGATCTGACATCTTGGTGAATTTCCGCTGCGATGAATGATGTAAACGTTTTCTGATGAATGAGATAGACGCGAAGAGTATGTCGAATTCGCTGGCGAATTCCATCGTGAAACGGTGAGCTGACCTCAATCTTGCCAGTCACAGGCAAAACCTACGCCGTTTTCGTCAGATCTGATTGAATTTGTCGGAAACACGGTTTTGAGGTGACTGTCATATCATACCGAAATTCCGATGGGTTAGGACCGGTTGGGTGGCGGGGCGCACTGGCTTTGCAGAAGCCCCCGAAACGGAACGCAACTGAACGGGGGCTTCCCCGAAGCGGGTGCGCCCCCCGCCACCCTGTTGTGTTAGACTCATGGCTCGAAGCGAAAACGCCGCAAAAGAAGGGTGGGACTAGCCGGCGCGGCGAAGCGCCGCTGGTCCCACCCTACGTGCTGCCCTGAACTACTCTTTCGCTCGCAGCCAGTCTGCCATCCAGAGTTGACTGGTTCCATCTGGCGTTCGCGTTGACGTCCACATCAAGCTCTTGCCGTCGGGGCTGAAGACCGGCAGGACATCCGCCGCTGTACTGAATGTCACCTGTCGAACCTCACCCGCTGCCACGGTCCCATTCGCCCAGTTCAGGTCCATGGTGAAGAGATTAAAGTGAGCCGACATGGGGCCTTTGCTGTAGTCTGCCCCGGACCAGACGAGGTATTTGGCACTCGGATGGAAATACGGGCACCAGTTGACCTGTTTCAGGTTATTGGTGAGCTGCACTTCGGTCTTTCCATCTACTGAAATGGCAAACAGTTGCAGCATATGCTCCTCGTGGCGATCGGAACGGAAGATGACCCATTTTCCATCGGGTGAAAAAAACGGCCCGCCGTCATATCCGGCAACATTCGTTAACTGCCGAACGTTTGATCCGTTGGCGTCCATGATGTACAGATCGGGGTCACCGTCACGCGATGACGTGAAAACGATCTGCTTTCCGTCGGGTGAGTAACTCCCTTCGGCGTCGTATCCTGGCGTGTCGGTCAAGCGACGCAGGCCGGTGCCGTTCAGATTGATTTCGTAAATATCCATGTGGGGATCAAAGTCCCACATGTACCGCCGCTGGCCCCCTTTGGCAGCCAGTTCTCGCGCTTTCAGTTCCGTCTGGTCGATTTCCGGGTCCAGATGACTGGACGCAAACATGATCTTTTCGCCATTGGGAGAGAAATACGCACAGGTCGTTCGGCCGCGACCGGTACTGAGCAGCCTCGGCGTCTTTTCATCCAGTTTCTGAACGTAAATCTGATAGAACGGGTACCCGACCGGATAGGCCTGGTAAACGATCATGTCTCCCTTCGGAGAAAAATAGCCTTCGCCAGCCCGAGGCAATCCTGAAGTGACCTGGCGGATATTTGCCAGGTGTTTGCCTTCGGCAGTGGTATCAGTTTCCACAGGGGGGGCGGTCAACAGGGCAATCAGCAGCGGCAGCATCGAATTCTCCTCGACAGTTTGACACACGGATCTCGCACAGTATACGTCCGAAGTTCGCGCACCGCGAGTAGATACGGATTGCGTCAGGTTCCGCAGCCTCCCTAGAATCACAGTATTGCCAGATCACCATTGACCAGCACCCGTGACTACGAACGAAACGATTGGTTCTGCTTTGACCGCCCCCTTGCCGAACGAAACTGCGAACTCTTCCACGATCCTCGATCAACTCGGTCGAACGGGGCGTTGGGGGATTGGAATCGTCCTCTGTCTGCTGGCTTCGACTGCCGTCGTCTTCGTCGACGAAACGGAATTCGTTCTGGTGGAACGGTTTGGCCGGATTGTTGCCGTCTACGATCGTCCCGAGCAGCGTGGTTTGCAATTCAAGTGGCCGTGGCCGGTCGAAACGGTCCGCCGGTTTGATCGGCGACTGCAATTGCTCTCCCCACCCGGTCGTGAAGCCTTCACGCATGATCGCAAGAATGTCACGGTCGAAGCGTACGTCCTTTGGAAAGTGAGCGACGGAGATTCTCAAGAACTGGCAGCTCATCCCGTCGTCCGGTTCTTCCGAAGTCTGGGAACGATCGAAATCGCCGAAGCACGACTTTCCAGCCGCCTGCAATCGATTCTGACCGAGCAGATCGGGCGCAGTGAACTTTCGGAACTGCTGGGTGCTGCAGATTCCGAAGCAGCCCCCACGGATTCCACCGGACCACTCGAAAAAGTCTCAGCCGAAATTCGTCGCGAGTTGATGCAACGGACCGACGAGAAGGATTCGCTCCGCGACCGACAGGGAATCGAAATCGTTGACGTTCGGATCCGTCGCCTGAATCTTCCCGCTGGAAACACCCGAGCGGTCTTCGAACGAATGCGCAGTGAACGACAGAAGATTGCCGAACGCTATCGCAGCGCGGGTCTCGCCGAAAACCGGATGATCCGCAGTCAGGCAGACCGGCAGGCCGGTGAATTACTCGCCAAAGCCAACGCTGA
The DNA here is from genome assembly GCA_903911795.1 of uncultured Schlesneria sp. Lineage (GTDB taxonomy): Bacteria > Planctomycetota > Planctomycetia > Planctomycetales > Planctomycetaceae > Schlesneria. The sequence goes on along the minus strand of CAIWEX010001239.1, from coordinate 5,946 downwards.
AGCCGAACGAATTCGTGGGGACGGTGATGCCGACGCGATCCGCATCCTGAACGAAGCTCACGCGCGAGATCCCGAATTCGCCGCGACGGTGCAGACGCTGGAAGCGTATAAGCAAATCCTCAACGAACGGACCACGTTGATCCTGTCTGCCTCGAACAGTCTGCTGAAATTGTTGGTAGAGGGTGTTCCGCCAACGGCGAGCAAGCCTGTTGTTCCAGAGTCGAAGGGGGGCAAACCGAAAGCGATTGATCCCCTGCCCGACTCACAGCCGTCGGCGCTGGAACCAGCGAACGAACCCAGCAAGCCAGCCGGGGACGCTCCATGAGTGGCCCTTCTGCTCCCAGATCCAGGCGGTTGGTGCTGCGCATCGCGGCTGGACTCATGTTGACTGGCTATTTGATGACGGGAATTTTTACGGTTCCTGCCAATCAGGTCGGTATCGTCCGACGCTGCGGCCGCGCCGTCTTTCCCGTCCGGACGAGTGGTCTGCATTACGATCTTCCCTGGCCTTGGGTGAAGATCGATCGAGTCAACCTGAATGCCGTGCACACCATGACACTCGGTGAAGCGACCGACGAAGCCAATGCGTTTCTTTCATTGGCCTCGAATCAACCGACAACATTCCTGACCGGTGACCGGAACCTGTTGCAGTTGAGGATCGGAGTTCAATATCGAATTTCCGAAGAGTTTCTGGCCGAATGGCTGTACGGCAGTACTGCACCTGAACGACGATTGAGGTCGCTGGTCGAAACGACAGTAGCGGATCTTGTCTCTCAATGCGGCGTTGATTTCGTGCACACACAGGGTCTGGCAGAACTCAACAATCGACTATTGATCGCAGTCCGAACCGCAGCCCGTAACCAGCGCCTGGGTTGTGACGTCGAACAAGTAACGATCGATCGCGCCGAACCACCGCCACGCGTGAAAGCGGAATTTCTCGATGTCTCAAACGCCCGCGCTGACCTGGCGCGATCCATCAACGAGGCTCGAGCCTACGCAGAACAGCGCCTGGCAGAATCTCAGGCCGACGCCCGTCAGCTCGTCGATACAGCGATCGGCCTGCGTGGTTCAAAGATCTCCGCAGCCCAGGGCTCAGCCGACCGTTTCCAAAAACTGGTCCAGCAGATCGAACAGGACGCAAGCTTGGGCGGTCGCGAATACGCCGTCTCGCGCAACCTGACACTCAACCGTCTGTATCTCGAAACCGTCCGCGAGATCCTCGGGAAAGTCAAAGCTAAGGTTGTGCTGGATGGCCCGACAGATCTTTCAATGCCCCGTGGTTCAGGGCAATGAAGAAAGCACGCTTTGGTCGTGACCACAGCGTTTGTTGGTCGCAACATGGCTGAGACCGTAGAATCCCGTGGAGATTCCGGGACGGGCGTACTGCAATCTTGCCTCTTGTAAATCCAGACGTCCAAAGCGACGTCTGGGCCACCCCGCCATGGGATCCGCTGTTGTGGCATCGCTGGCCCAGGCCACGATGCGTTCGACGGATCGTGACTGAAAAACGAAATCGCCTTGGGCTTGCGGGTCTCAGATATTGATGCTTTGTGGAATTCCTGCAGGGGCCAACGTGTTGTAAGGACGTCGGTTGGTGTTTCTTGTCTGGATTGTGCCGCCGACGTTTACCAGGGATTGTTGGAAGTTCGCCAGCGGGCCGCTGGCGATGCTTGGATCGAAGTAGTCGATTCCGTAGTCCCCCAATTGCGTGTAGTGGACGGAACCCAGCACGAAGCCGACGGTCTGCTGCAGCTTCGCTCGCTCGATCGGGGGCAGGATATCGAGATACTGTTGCGCCCCTGATCCACTGGAGAAGTTCGCGTAGCTGGCCAGAGGCATATTGGGGGTGTAGCTCATCAGGTCATATTGCGGAAAATTCACGGCCGCGTGCTGAACGCTGGCGGTATAGATGATCATCGTCAGCGCATCAGTCAGATCACCGATCGTATTGATTGGCGCAAAGCCCTTCACGCGCCCTCCATTCTGGCTGACGAGATCCCGATACCAATTCTGGATTTGCTGATCTGCTGGAATCCCTCCCGCCGGGGGGACATAGGCCACGGACAGATAATCCGACACCCACTTCTGAATCGCATTCCAATAGAGCAGCGAGTCGTCGCGGTAGGAATATTGCTTGAGATTCTCGACGCCACGGGCGGCGAACGTCTTCGGCAGATATTCAGAACTGAATGGGTAATCCTGAATTCCGTTCACTGTCATTTGGAGGATCGAATCGAGTGAGCCGTCCAGAAGCTGCTCCACCCCTCCCCCTTTGTTGATCAGGAAATTGACGGCCGCCCAGTTGATGAAAACCGTCCCTTCGAAGTGGGGCCAAAGCAGCTTGTACACAGCGTGCCCCTGCAGTTGTCTCGCGGTGGCAACAACAAACGGTTCGATGAACAGGTGAGTCCTTCCCAGGTGACTGACCGCTTCATGATAGTTGCCATCAGCCATTTCGACGATTGTTTTGGCGATCAGCCAGTCGTAGCTTCCATCGGCGATGTAGATCGAACTTCCCTTGGTTTGCTGCGTCTGAATTGCGACGGGGATCAATGCTCCGGTAAACTTATGTTCCGCGAACAAGGCGATTGGAGCGTAAAGATGCTTCACGGGTTCGTCGGTATTTTGCGCCAGGACTGACAGGGCTTTGTAGTCGCACTTGTACAGCCGATGCTCCTTCATTGCCGCCTCCAGCGAGTCCCCGGTCATCACTCGCTGGAATTGGCTTTCCGTGACCGGAAAGTTGTCCATCGGGGCCGACATTAACTCGATGAGCAGCGGATTTGGTCCCGCCGTACGCATTTCCGCGAACGTGCTGTCCTGGTTAAAATCGCACGAGACGGCCGGCAGTCCGATCGCTTGAAACAGGTTGGCATAATCATCGATCGACTTCGGTCGCTCACCTGACCCGGTCGTCAACCGTCCATAAGCTGCAACGTCGCTTACGACGCTCGACAGGGCCGAGAAATCGATATTACCCTGGTCGACACTCTGTTGCAGTGAGTCCAATTTGGATTGCAACGCGGACTTCACTGAAGCACTGGCGTCCACGGCCACGGAATTGGCCAGGACGGCTAACACCTTCTTGCCGACCGCCAGGCCCCATTCGAATTTCGGCAAGCTGCTACTCGGAACCCCTTGGGCCATCGCCAGAGGGCTGACGTACGTGTAGTTCCAACTGTATGTGTCACCAAACAGCCCCAGAGATTGTTCGAAAAAACCGAGATGATCGAGATTCGGAATGAAAGACGACATGGACGATACCCCGGGGTTAATTAGAGGTTTGAATCGATGCGAACAAGTGCTGCAATCTGATAAAAGCGCCGGAGGGGACACCTCCGGCTGAGATTTGGATCAGAGTGAAATTACTGCGGCTGGAATTCGGCGGGTATGATGCCGAACAACGCGGCACCGCCCGATGCGGGTTTGGGCAGAGCATAGGGGTACTCGCCCGGCCAGCCTGGAACATTCTTGATCTTGATTTCGTCCCAGAATTCACTCATCGCTGTGTTGGCATAATGGGTTGTCCAGCCGTGGTCTGGCCCGGCGAATCGTCCGGGCGACGACTTCATCGTCCCCACCGTCGGAGCTGCTCCGTTGAACATGATGTCGTATTGTTCGCCGGGATCCCAATCCAGCTTGAAGACCGCCGGCGTCGTCAGTTGAGACGATGGGCCGAGCCAGTTGTCCTTGGTTGTGAACACAAACTTATATTGCTTGACTCGGACCGCACCGTAGGTGTTGTCGAAAAAGAACTGGAACGATTGGCGCGGCGCCGGTTTCAGAGGTTGTTTCCCCTGTGGCCCGCGGTCTCCCAGGATTGGCGGATACTTCGGGTCGATACCGGTGTACTGGTCGTACGACGAGTATTCATCCGGGTGGAGGATATAATCGCTCTGATCGATCCCATCGAAGATGATCGGCTTGCCGAGGTTGTCCTTCCAAAGGTGCTTAGGACGCTGGTCTTCGGGAACATCAGCCAATGCAGAGAACGTCGGCCACCAGTCCATATGACTCATCATGCCGGTTGCGACAGAACCAGCCTTAATGTGGCCGGGCCACCAGGCGATGGCTGGCACTCGAAAACCACCTTCGTAGCACGAGCCTTTTTCGCCACGGAATGGCGTGTAGCCAGCATCCGGCCATGCGTCGATCCACGCGCCGTTGTCAGTTGTCCAGACAACGATCGTGTTGTCGCGGATATTCGGGTCAGGTGAATTCCTGATCGCGTCGATGACCGAGCCAGAGTTGAAATCCAACTCCATCAATGAGTCCAGATAAGGAGCCTGCCCAGGCGACTTTCCCTTGAATTCTGGAGCAGGAAAGTTTGGCTGATGAACTTTCATGAAACAACAGTACAGGAACAGTGGATTGTCCTTCCCTTCGTGCTCCTTGATGGTGCGGACGGCACTATCCTTGATGTTCGTGTCACACGTGTGCAGGTCCAGATAGGTGAAATCGCGAGTCTTGATTGCAGGCTGACCAGCGTTTCCTTCCCATTCCCCCATGTTGATCGCCTTCCACCACGCCTGGAAAGCGACATCGTCCAGCGGCCAGGCCGGGTTGAGCTTCGGATCCGGATATGCATAGACGCCAGCGTACCACGGAAGCATGTTCACCATGTGATCGAAGCCGACCGAAGTCGGATAGTTTTCGGGCTGGCCGCCGAGGTGCCATTTACCCATCTGGACAGTGTGGTATCCGGCCTTCTTCAGATATTGGGCCACCGTTGGAGTTTCGTTGGTGATCCCCGCCTTGTTGCCCGGAGTGATCACAACTGACAGTGCAGTCCGCACCGGGATCCGCCCCGTCATGAACGATGCGCGACCGGCTGTACAACTGGCCTGGCCGTAATAGTTCACGAATCGCATTCCCTCAGAGGCAAGGCGATCGAGATGCGGGGTCGGAGCTCCACGCATGATGCCGCCACCATAACAGCCCAAGTCCCCCCAACCGACGTCGTCCGACATGATGAAAACGATGTTCGGTTTGCGGGCTGGCTTCCGTTTTCCTTCTTTTCTGGGCCGGTCGGTACCCGCAGCCGCTAACAGAATCGGTGTTTCATCGGCCTGCGACGACTTAGCCACAAATTCCACCGGGTTCAGCGAGGCGGGTGCATAGGGAGTAGCTGTATCATCCGTAACATTTTTGGTTACTTCAGCACGGACTTGGGGCGTCGCAAGATTGCTAACCGCTGCCAGGTATCCCGCAATCGCTCCGGCCGAAATGAAGGCCATTGCAGTAAAATTTTTGTACATCACCAGCCGCCCTTTCTTGCATTTGTGGTGGATGAAGACGCATTGCGTATCAATGTCGTGGTTGTTTCGATGCCCACAAAAGCCCACGTTAATGCCAAAATACAACTGTCAACATCCATGGTCAAGCTAGATGCGATTCAAGATGCTGCGCAGTCGATGGCTCTGCACGATCTTGTGTATTCTTAATGAATGCGTCTGGCAAAGTGCAATGCAGGCGCGTCGTCTTGGGCGGGGTGATGTGGCACGCCCAGACGCTTTGGGATGGGCAAGTGCAGATAAACCAAAGGGGCCGTCAGTCGGTCCTCCCCACGCCGATGCTTGCCGATGGCTCCTGCCCCCGCAGCAGCGCGAGCTTCGTCTGTTGGCGAAACCGTCGGACCACTCGCCGGATGTAGACCGCCATCCGCAATCGCATGCCGCTGCGGCACATCTTGCAGCCGCAAAACTTCATGTGATTAGGCATGGTTCCTCTGATCACCTCCGCCGGTGAACGACACTGTTAGCTGGGCCCGGCCAGTCGACAGGGATCTGCGATTCGCATACCGGGTCGAGACTGGCGTTTCATGTCGACTGTAAACCTCGTGCATTTGGTCAGAATATCAGGTATCGAAAGTTCCGATCCAACTTCGGTTCAAGCCGTTCGATCCAGACAAGAATTTAACGCAGAGGCGCCAAGGCGCAGAGACGC
>CAIWEX010001238.1 GCA_903911795.1 uncultured Schlesneria sp. | reverse complement strand
TCGGTGAAATCATTGAGCGTTTCCAGATTCCGACTCAGTCGTGTGTTCTGGCTCATGTGACAACCTCTCTGCGAGCGATTGAACAAGGAGCTCCGGTCGATCTGGTCTTCCAATCCATTGCCGGGACCGAAGCCGCCAACAAGAGTTTTGGCGTGACACTGTCGCTGTTGCAGGAAGCTCGTGAGGCTGCATTGTCGCTGCGGCGAGGGACCGTTGGCGACAACGTGATGTACTTTGAGACGGGCCAGGGCTCATGCCTTTCAGCGAACGCTCATCATGGCGTGGATCAGCAGACGCTGGAAGCGCGAGCCTATGCGGTGGCCCGTCAGTTCCAGCCGTTACTGGTCAATACCGTCGTTGGCTTCATCGGGCCGGAGTACCTGTACGACGGCAAACAGATCATTCGTGCGGGTCTGGAGGACCACTTCTGCGGAAAGCTGCTGGGGGTTCCGATGGGATGCGACGTCTGTTACACGAATCATTCGGAAGCGGACCAGGACGACATGGATACATTGCTGACGCTGCTGGGGGCGGCAGGTTGTAACTACATCATGGGGGTTCCTGGTGCCGACGACATCATGTTGAACTACCAGTCAACATCATTCCACGACAGCCACTACCTGCGACAGACATTGGGACTGCGTCCCGCACCTGAATTTGAAGCATGGCTGATTGCAAACGGAGTTCTCGATCAGGAAATGCGGTTGCGTCCGATGTCGCGCAGCCATCGCCTGCTGGATTTTCGGCCGAGGACACCATGAGCGGTGCGCGACTGGATGCGTGGTCTGACTTACGTTCATTGACCGCCGCGAGAATTGCACTCGGCCGGGCAGGGGGAAGCGTTCAAACACAGGAACTGCTCAATTTCGGATTGGCTCACGCCCGAGCCCGCGATGCCGTGACAATGCCCTTCAACGCCGCAGGCTTGGTCCACGACCTGCAGTCTGCAGGATTGCGGGCAGAATTATTGCACAGTGCAGCGACGAGCCGCGAAGAATATCTTCGCCGTCCGGATCTTGGACGACGGCTGTCGGATGAGTCGCGAATGAAATGCAGAGCGCTTTCTCAACCGACTTCATTCGACCTGAGTATTATCGTTTCCGACGGACTGTCGTCGCGAGCGTCAGTTCATGCTCAACCGGTCGTAACGGCTTTGCATGCGAGGCTGGCTTCGCGAGGCTGGACAATTGCACCGATCATTGTGGTACCTTTTGCTCGCGTTGCGATCCAGGATGAGATTGGATCAGGTCTGAATGCCCGAATTTCCCTGATTCTTCTTGGCGAACGTCCGGGACTCGGTTCACCCGATAGCCTCGGAGCCTATTTTGTCTGGGGCCCCAAGGTCGGGCGTTCGGATGCTGAACGCAACTGCGTCAGCAACATCCGCCCTGAAGGACTTCCCCTGGCGACCGCCGTTACGACCCTGGAATATCTGCTGACAGCATCGCGACATTTAAAATTGAGCGGCATCGCTCTCAAGGATGAACGCCAGCTTCTGCGTTGAATGTGATGCGCAGCGAGCCGGTGATTTGTCGTGCATTATGCCTCGAGCTACGAATTCAGGTTGGATCAACCGCCTCCAGCCGCTGGCACCAATCTCTGCATTTTTGTCCAACAAATTCAGTCGTAATCGCGTAAGTATGAATGGAGAGAACAAGAGAATCACCCACGGAATGGTGGATGAACTCCTCTCCTGAAGAAATGGTTTCCATCTCCCAAAGGAGGTGCCTATGAGGAAACAGCAATGAGACGAATGGCCCTGTGATCGGTGGCGGATTTCGCACATATGGTCTGAAGGTTCGCCCGGCGTCTGCCAAAGGTCTTCACCTCAGATCCTGCTAATGGGGAAACACGATCCGCACCACTGATAAGCTGAAAGAGAGGTCGCCATCTTGCGACCTCTCTTTCCTTTTTTTGTCGAACTGTCACCGAGTCGAACTTGCTTCGAGCGGCAACGAGACCGTTGATCTTTCCGAAGAATTTCAGACCTTCGTATCCTGTAGCAATGATGTTCAGTTGAACCTGATCTACAAAGTCGTCCACATGAGCGATCCGCCGGTGTGCCAATTCTGTTGGAGTCAATTCTCCATGATTTTTATGAGATCATCGTGGATTGCCTGCCAGGTTGGACTGGAAAGGTCCACCGTCAATGCTCGAACGCGATGTCCGTGAGTGACAAAATCAACGGCGAAATCCTGGGTTGTCTTCGGGTAGAGCAGAATTCCTTCGGCCTTTTCCCAGCCTTGTTCTGATGATCGTTGGCGGAGGTAGGTGAAGAGTTGATAGAGATTGTCTGGGGGGAGTTTGGGCGTGCCGTATTGGCTCGATTTGAGTGCCTGCACGTAAAACTTCGTGTCGAGAATGATTGCTCGGT
>CAIWEX010001237.1 GCA_903911795.1 uncultured Schlesneria sp. | reverse complement strand
TGATCGTGGCAGCGGGCACATCCGATTGTCAGGCCGAGCCAGACGGTGCCGGTGGTTTCAACGCGGTCAACGACGTATTCTATCCGAAATTCCTCGGGGATGATCCCCCCTTCCGCATTCCCGCGATGGTTGCGGTTAAACCCGGTGGCAATCAGTCGAGAATTTGCGATCGCGGCGCTTGATCCCCCCTGCTCTTCCACAAGGTCGCCTGCCAACTGATCAATCGTGAACTGGTCGAACGGCTGGTTCTCATTGAAGGCGTCGATGACCCAGTCACGCCAGCGCCACATGAATCGCGGGCCGTCCGTCTGGTATCCATTCGTATCGGCATACCGAGCGGCATCCAGCCAGTGAATGGCCATCCGCTCACCGTAGCGGGGTGAAGCGAGTAACCGATCCACGACCCGTTCAAATGCATCTGGCGATTTGTCAGCCACAAATTCGTCGACTTCGGCCGGCGTTGGCGGCAGACCCGTCAGGTCAAAGCAGACTCGTCGCAAGAGTGACGTCTTGTCCGCTTCAGTCGCGGCGTTCAAACCTTCGGTATCGAGGCGCGTTTGAATGAAACTGTCGATCGGGTTGCGAACGCTCCCCGATCGTCGTGTCGCTGGCGGGGTGACGACTCGCGGCGGCAGGAATGACCAGTGAGCCTGGTATTCTGCCCCGTCATCGATCCACCGCTTCAATAATTGAACTTCGGCGGGTGTCAGTTTCAGATTCGAATCGGGCGGCGGCATCTGCAGATCAACGTCCGGCGTTGAGATCCTGCGAACCAGTTCGCTTGCGGCCGATTTACCCGGAACGATTGCAGCAACATTGTCGCGCGTCGCGATGGCCGTGTCACGACGATCAAGTCGCAGGTCTCCCTTCCGTTTGGCGGAATCGGGGCCATGGCAGATAAAGCACTTGTCAGAGAGGATTGGACGGATATCTCGATTGAACTCAATCTTTTCCGCGGCGACGGCTGAATTCGCAAAAGCAAATGCGATAGCCGCTACCGCCATGATTCGCACGACATACGAAGTCGATTGATTCGTAACGTGAAACAGGCGCGAGGCTGATACCAGCGGTGAGTCTCGTTGTATTTCTGCTTCTGCAGTCAAATGATCCATCGGGAGACCTCTTCAAACCCAGATCTGGCAGTTCTTATCGTTACTCGCAACAGGCGGCGATTCAGAACTCTTTTCCATTCTACTCGAAACGCTGGACACGAATCCCTGTTCCAAGTCCACGACCACAGTCCAATTCGCCGAGTCTCCGAAGTAGGGGAATGAGGAGATCGTTCCCAATAGTTGAGATGTCTGCCAATCGTCATCTGACGCTTCCACCTTTCGACATTCAAAACCAGCGGCCCTGAAAACCGCTTCTGCTCGAATTGCAGGCATCCCCCGTCGGATTTGATGAGCGACAGCCAGAACCCTGCGGCCAAGCATGTCCTCGAAGCGAATTGCGTTTTTCGCAAAAAACACCCAATAGATTATGATCTCAAGAAGGATGACGGGAAGGGATAGCACTTCAGGCAGCCACGCATCCGCGTCATCGAATCCTGCTAACATCGTAGCATTAAGGAAGCCGATGCCATTGCCCAAGGAATGCTGAAGTACCGTTGTCCCGAATGCGATCCAATAGGATCTGTTTGCCCAGTGGGAGAATCCAAAGGCAAGATAGAACCCACCAATCAATCCCGCGGCTAGTCCTGATATAGCCCCCAATTCGCAATGGGCTATGAAGAACAGCAGCGTCGATACGCCAACCTGCCACGAGAACGGCACGCGAATCCATCTCATGATTGCAATAGGAATCGCTTGGAAGATGATGGTTTCAGAGATGGGTGCGAAAATCACGGCGATGAGAAAGAATTCGAGCGAGCCCAGGTGATCCAGATCGTTGCGGCCTTCAAAACCGGCGAATGACATTGGCAGTACCACGAGATACCCGATTGCCAAGCTTTCCAGTCCCGTCCACAGCACGAATTTCATCGGCGAACGCAGACTATGCCGTTTGAAATGTCGCCGTAAGAAAGACCGAATCATGCTTTCAGGTCATCTCTTTGAGGAGAAGGAATCGGAGACCTTCGGTCGGGCGTTTCGGCGGGGTCAGGAGACCCGCGCCGAACATCGCCCTGTTCCGAAGATCACCGTCAGTTGACTCGACTATTTTGGCATGGGCAGGACGATCAATGCGTTCTCGGCGAACGTTGCGGAACCGTCTTTGCCATTAATCTTGTACTGCACTCGCAGTTGCTTCACGACGCCAGGAGCGGGGTCGCCACCGAAGGATTCGTTGTAGGTTGCCATTGGCAGCGAAACCAGTTGCACCTCAGCCGCCTGCTTCTGCAGCACACCAGTGACGTCTTTTTGAGTCGCCCCGGCGCCGTATTCGGCTTTGACGATTTCCAGCTTCACCTTCCCCAAGCCTCCCTTGGAAAGCAGTTCGGCAACTTCAGGCCCCTTGGTTCCGAGCTTCTGCGTGATTGCCATCACGACCTGGGTCCCTTCATCCTTCAATTCCGGAACTTCCTGAGTCAAAGTCAGCGCAATCTTCAATCCTTCGATGCTGGGAAATTTCTTGACGATGTCAAACACCAGTTTCTTGTCAGCGGGAGTCTTCGCAGCTTCCAGAATCTTGTGGCACATCGCGATTCGCTCAGGTTCCGGCATGATGAATTGTCGGGCGATGCGGACATAACCACGGAATGCTCGTGTCTTGTATTTCTCACCCGGGGCTGAAGTAATCAGTTCGAACAAAACAGGGGCAGCGTCGATGGTGGTCCATTCTCCCAACAATTCGCTACTGACATCCTGCAGATCGGCATCGGTACTTTTTGCACTCGCTGCAACCGTCTTCAGTGCGTTTTTGCCTCCCACGGCGGAAAGGATCTGCAGCAACGCCACCTGCGTCGGTACGTCGGCCTTTGCAAACACAGCGATCAATTCCGTTGCACATCCTTCGGCGTCCGGCATCCGGACACAGGCGGTTTTCAGTGCCTTTTCCGCGACGGTCGCTTCGTCGTCGTCGGCAGCCGACAGGAACGGCGCGATCAGAACGCCGAGATCTTTCTGGGGAATCGTTTCTCCCAGTGCCACGAGCGCTGCTTGACGCACCTTGCCGTCTGAATGGCCCAGTGCCTTCTTCAATTCGGCCGTGGCGACAATACGTCGTTGTCCGATGACGTCGATGACGAACGGATAGAGTCCCCCTTCGGCATTGCCCAGGCGGGCGACGATGGCGTCGTTGACCTTGGCACCTGGAAGTTCTCCCAAGGCCTGCTTGGCAGCCTGGACCAGTTCCGCATCCTTTTCGACGCCGATCTGCAGCAGCGGGGTCACACACGAGTCGTTACCGACTTTGCTCAAGGCATTGATTGCTGCCAACCGCACCGGTTTGGGACCTTCCGCTGCGGCCTTGATAATCGCCGACAGAACGACGGTTTCTTTCCGATCAGCCATGGCATTAATCAGTAACGGGGCTCGTTCCGGAGCCGACTTGCTCAACTCGGCGGCCAGCACTTTATCAATCGCATTGCCTGGGAATTCACGAGCGGTACTCAGTCCAATCTGGTACAGACCACGATCATTGGATTTGAGCTGAACCAGCAGCAATTCAATCCCGGCGTCAGGTTTGCGAGCCAGAATTGCACCACGCGTCGCTTCAAGAGTTCGCTGACGATGAACATCCGCCCTGCGGACCTGATCGTAGAGTGCTACAGCGTCTTCGGACTTCCCTGCGGCTACGGCATGTTCGGCACACAGGATCATCCCTTCCGCAATGGTTGGGCGAACGGCTGCTGGTGCAGTCGCCAGCAGCGGAGCCAGTCCCTTTGCTGCGGCAGCATTGCCAATGCGTCCAAGCGCGACGGCGGCGGCTGAAGCCACTTCAGTGTCTCCGTCACTCAAACGGGCGATCAGCAGATCAACGGCAGCGGCATCGCGACGGACTCCGATGGAGTTGATGGTCCCAACCAGCAGCAGTCCGGTGATGGAATTGGTCGCCTGACGTAATGCGGCGTCGGCTTCTGGACCGGGAATCACTTCGAGAGCAATGCGCGCCCAGGACGAAAGCTGTGGGTTTTCGAGCAAACGAGCCAGATCAGGAACCGCATTCGCCGTCCCGTGAGCAGCCAGGTGCTTGCAGGCCAGCGCCTTGTCGGCTGCTGGAGCCTCCGATCGAAGCAGGGCAATCAGCTCCTTTTCCTTTTCAGGATTGGGGCCTTCGGCCCGCAGCGTGGAACTGAACGAGAGGCAAATGAGCAGTGCAAAGGCACTGATGGTCAAAGCAGGTAGTCGCATGATGTGAATCCGAATGGAGAATGAACAAATGGAACAACGAGTTAGCCAAAGCGAGATTCGAAACGTGCGTTTCGTGCCCCTCAATTACAGCCGCCAGGGTTCGCGAAGTGCTTCGGAACGCAGGCGATTGGCTTGCTCGTCATTGATGAATTCATTCGTCTTGTTGTCGAACTTGATCTGGCGATTCAGATAAAGAGCGATGTTGGCGGCATGGCAGGCAATGTGTGCATTGCATGCGGCGTCGGCGTTCCCCTTCGGCTGGCTGCGAGTCTTCACACAATCGAGGAAATCTCGCACATGGAACGTGGCGGGATAGCCACCAATTTCCTCAACGGTACGTCCGGCCAGCAGAGTCGGCGAACTGAGGACCAGTTTGCCGCTGTCACCAGTTTCGACCCAGCCTGTTTCGCCTTCAAACCGAACCGGACAGGACCCAAGCGGAATCCAGCCCTGTTCGCGATAGATCAGTTCGACACCGTTCTCATACCGTGCGACAAGCTGTCCATCCTTCGGGGCATTGTATTCGACGGGTGGTGCAATGTCCCCAACCGCCCACTGGCAGAGGTCGACGCAGTGTGAACCCCATTCGAGCACGCCACCACCAACAAGTCCGCCACCCTTTTCAAAATTGAAACCATCCAGTTGCTTGGCATTGAATGGTCGCCAGGCCGCGGGGCCGAGGTACATGTTCCAATCGACAACGTCTTTGTTTGGCTCTGTTTCGGGGATCAACCAGCCACTCGTCATCGCCTGCATCCCGGCAGGGTGAGCAAAGACTTTGGTGAGCTTGCCAAGTTTCCCGGTGCGAGCGAGTTCACAGGCAAAGGCAAAGTGAGGCAGGTTGCGTCGCTGAGTTCCCGCCTGGAAGACGCGACCGGTACGGCGCATCGTTTCGGCAAGAATCAGGCTTTGTGCGATGTTCTTCGTACAAGGCTTTTCGCAGTACATGTCCTTGCCCGCCTTCGCGGCATTCATCGCAGCGGTGGCATGCCAGTTTGGACCGGTGGCAATCAGAACCGCGTCAATATCCTTGCGATCAAGAATGTCGCGGAAGTCACGAACCATGTCGCAGTTTGTATTGCCGTACTTGGTATCGACAATCTTCTTCACACCAACACGTCGTGCTTCTTTGATGTCGCAGACAGCGACAAACTGAACGTCCTTTTGCTCCAGGAAGCAACCGAGGTCATATGTTCCACGGTTACCGATCCCGATCCCTCCGACGATGACCCGTTCACTGGGAGCAGTGAAGCCATCCAATCCGAGCGCCGAACTGGGAATGATCTGCGGAGCCATCACGGCACCGCCGAGAGTGGCAGCAGATTTTAAGAATTGACGCCGAGGAACCTTGATGGACATGAGCGTGCTCCTGATCGCGAGAACCGCTGAAGAACGAAGACCCGGACATTTCGCGGGCAACAAGGGAGGATATCGAGTGAGCCCGACACATGAAAGGGAATTTACGTGTTCGGACAGGTCAATCGGCTTTTTCAATGTAGGGTGCGACCAAATCGCTTCAAACGCTGGCCGCCCCCTGATTTACTCCCCCCCGCAACTCAAACGTCCAGCGGTCGCGGATTTGCGAGAACCTTATGCAGTGATTCCACCACGGCCCGACAGAGGTTCCGCACCAGCGATTCAGGCATTGCCGGGGCTGGCATCAGAACAATCGTATCTCCGATATTTCGCAAGATGACTCCGCGTCGCCGACACGCCAGCGTCACTTGATGGCCGATCCGCATCGGACCGGGAAACGATTCCATCGTTTGGCGATCACGAACCAGTTCAATACCAACCATCACACCGCGCTGGCGGACTTGAGCGATCGAGTTCTGAATCGGGTTGGCGGTATTCAATGGGGCTAATTCTTCTCGCATCACCACTTCAAGTCGCTGGACATTTTCCAGGACCTTGTGCTCATCAAACAGTTGTATCGATGCGAGCGATGCGGCACATGCGAGTGGATTTCCTGTGTAGGTGTGGCCGTGCTGGAACGAGCGGCCTTTCCACGGATCACCCAGAAATGCATCGTAGATTTCATCAGTGACCAGCGTCGCTGCGAGAGGCAGGTATCCCCCTGTCAGCCCCTTCGAAAGAATGAGCATGTCCGGGGTGACCGATTCATGCTCGCATGCGAATAACTTCCCGGTGCGTCCGAAACCAACGGCAATTTCGTCGGCGATCAGCAGGATTCCATACTTTCGAGTCAGCTCGCGAACGAGTTTCAGATAACCAACCGGATGAATTCGAATTCCCGCTGCAGCTTGAACGAGTGGTTCAATGACAAATCCCGCGAACTGGCCAGCATGCTCAGCCAACAAACGATCCAGAGTATCAATCGTTGACTGATCCAGCTCCGTCGGACTGGGGACCCGCAGGGCGGGAAACATCAGTGAGCCGAACAGGCTGTGAAAGCGATCGATTCCTCCCAGGCTGATGGTCCCGACCGTGTCGCCGTGATAGGCCTGCCCCAGGCATGCAAACAGGTTTCGTTCTTCGCGTCCGCCTGATTTCTGGCGGTGGTATTGAAAGGCGATTTTCAGGGCGACTTCAACGCCCGCTGCCCCGCAATCGGCGTAAAAGACCTTGTTCAGACCGGCAGGGGCGCGACGAACCAGTTCTGCGGCGAGTTCAATGGAGGGCTGATTCGACAGTCCGAGCAGCGTCGAATGAGCAACGCGATCCAACTGGGCTCGAATGGCATCGTCGATCGCGGGGACACGATGCCCGTGGATGTTGCACCAGAGCGACGAATGACCGTCGAGATAGCGCCGGCCCTGATCGTCGATCAGAAAGAAGCCTTCTGCATCGACAATGATCGGAGCTTCTTCCTTCGCGTACGCAGACATCGCCGTAAAAGGATGCCAGACGTGAGCCTGATCCAGTTGCCGCAAGCGTTCAGTCAACACGCGTTCCTCGGCGCAATAAGTCCTGAGCGACTCTCCGGGTGGCCTGACACCTCAGATCTACCCAAGAATCGGCAGAGATGGCAGGTTCGATTCGCCCCGCTTCTTTTTCGGTTGAGGCCTCGGTGGAAGAATGGCTTCGGCATATTCCCAGACCTGGTCAGGGGACTCGAAGTACTTGTCGTAGCAGCCTTCGTTGTCGTATTCACAGTTGTCGGTGGAATAGTCGCGACAGATCTGCGGTCGCGTGT
>CAIWEX010001236.1 GCA_903911795.1 uncultured Schlesneria sp. | reverse complement strand
CGAACAACAGCAGAATATCCCACGGAAGTTTCGAGGCTGTCTCCCAATCCATCAAAAACTGCTGGCGACCGTCGGGCTTTTTTTCGACAGGAATAAAGAACATTACGGTGGCGATTGTCATACCAACGGTGGCATCACTGACGAATTCCAGAGCTTTTTCCTTATCAATTCCCCAATGCTCCAACCACATGGCAGTCAGGTGATTCCAGCCTGGGATCAGCACCGGTTCGCCCAGTCGAAAATCGGTGCGAAAGATCCAGAGCAGGGCTGTCGTGATAAACAGAAACAGCATGCACCATTCGCCGCGATGCATGGGTCCCAGTTCACGAACTCGCTTCAAAAAGAAATTGCGGTCCAGTCCATCAAACCCGACCGGAGTCCCCAGTCCCCACACCAACAACTGCCATGTGAAGAGCAGGAATACAAACGCGAAGGGAGTCCAGGTCAGGATCCATTGGCCTGCGGAAATGACCGGTTCGTTGGGGAACTGCCGAATCCAGATGTTGATGTAGGCGATATTTGTTGGCGTACCAACCAGAGTTGCCATCCCGCCGATGCTGGCGGCGTAGGCAATGCCGAGCGTGAGAGCGACCGAGAAGTGGTTGAAGGCGGGATCTTTCGGTACGGTTAACTCGCCGGTCTGATCACCATCGGACGACAGGTTCAAACGCTCCAAAGTCGCCAGCAAAGCGCTGGCAATGGGAAGCATCAGCAGCGTGGTCGCGGTATTGCTGATCCACATCGACAGGCAAAAAGTCGCGAGCAGGAATCCAAACACGATGCGTTTGGGACTGGTCCCCACAGCCGCAACGGTCAGAAGTGCGATGCGCTTGTGCAGACCCCAGCGTTCAATCCCCAGGGCGATGATGAATCCACCAAGGTACAGGAACGAACTGTCACCCAGATACGACTGGCTGACGATCTTGGCAGACTGAATCCCCAGAAGAGGAAACAGGGCCAACGGCAACAGGCTGGTGATTGCGACCGGAAAAGCCTGAGTGACCCACCAGACAGCCATCAGGGCCACAACAGCCGCCAGTCGATGGCCTGATGGATCCAGATCGGTTGGACTTGGCAGTGAATAGACCAGCAGGCCGATGACTGGCCCGAGCCAACGACCCGCAGATGCGACACTTTCAGAAGCGGGATCGTCCTCGGACGACGGACTGTTCGTCATTTGATATCCAGCAGTGCAGCGGCCTCTTTGAGATTGGCCTCATAATTCTGTTCGTACCAGTTTTCCTTCGTCAGGTCAGAACCGATCAGCCGCGGCAAGTGATCTCGTACCACTTCCAGCAACTTCTGCTTGCCCGGATTTTGGACCGCTTCGATTCTGAGCGTCGGAAGGTATTCCTGATGCAGCTTGTTACCACGTTTCTTGAGACTTTGAAAATCCGTCGACTTCGCTTCTCGATTCGCGCGGATGTCGTCCAGCAGCAGTTTCAGGCTGTTGTATCGCTGAACGTCGACCGCATTCCCCTTCGGCCAGTACTTCCAGCCAGCGAACAGCATCGCCACGCAAACAATCGCGATTCCCGTGATGCCGAACGGCCCCTTGAGGATACCTGAAAAGGACCAATCGGACGAGGAACTCGGACGGTAAGCAGGCCGAGGTGGATAGACCATCGGTCGCTGCGGCAGGGAAGTTACTCCAGGCGTGACTGGTGCTACCGAGGCCGGAGGAACTGCAACGACAGGCTTCGGAATCTCGATCGTCGGAGCCGCGGGTACAGGGACGATTGGAACCACCTCCTGATTGGGAAGTACGGAGGCCAAGCGTCCGATCGACGCCACACGCCGCCATTTCCCCCCTGTCCCGAGCTTCAATTCGTCATCCGAAAACAATCGCCCCTGTTCGGCCAGGGCCAAAAGAACCTGAAATCCGATCGGTCCGACATCACGACCCTTGAACTTGCAGTACCAGTCGTCATTCCCTTGTGAAGGATGATGTTCCACGTCCGCGACGGCAGTCGCGCTGGCAGTTTTCGAGGAAGCAGCCGGTGCAGCCCCCAGTTCCCGAACTGTTCCAACGGAAACCCATTTTGTAGAGCTTTCGGCACGAACTTCGTCCGTCGAACTCACTGACCCGGCACGTACAAGATCCTGCAATTCACTCAACGGAATGGGGCCGAAATCCTGTCCGAACATCCGGTAAAACCACTGTTCTGCCATGCCAGCTCCCACCAAGTTGCATCAAAGTGCTCGCGTCTGCTTCACAGGCATTTTGACTTTGGTCAATTCTCATTCAGTCTTGGTGATGATACAAGAGAATTCCACCGATTCGACAGTCCGAACGATTGCCACCGTATTTGGCGATAGGATCGCGACTTGCATCAAATCACTGATGCGTCAAGTTCCCGATCTCAAATTTGGCTTTCAACAGAACTTCGATCCCGGCGAGGTGAGGTGATCTGGGTGGCGTCAGCCGGCTCGCCAGAACTAGGAATTTGGTACGGTCCCTTCGATCAGACGCCGCAGCAGAGTCACCTCGACCTTGCCACGAAAACGAATTCTGCCGTCGCACTCGACGACTGGAACGCACGTTCCGAACTTTTCGACCAGTGCCGGATCCGTATCGATGTCCTTGAGATCTGGCTCTGGCAGCCAGCGAATGTGGCGTCGCAGGGTTTCTGCAGCCTCGTCACACAAGTGGCAACCCTGACGGGTGTAAAGCACCACGGTGTGAAATCGCTTGCCTGGGCGCGAGGGACGCCATGTTCGCGTCAATTCCTGGAGTTCGGATCGAGCGAGGAATCGAGCTCCGACTACGACACAAATGAATCCGACGGACCACCAGAGCCAATCATTCTGGTACCAGGATCTTACCATGTTCGGGATGCCGAACGTCGCCTCAATCGTCCGTGCCAGGACGAGAAGCAGCCCGAATCCGAAGATTAGTGTCCCAAAAATCGACAGGCGTTCGTTTGTGGACGCCAGCGTAGAATCGTTACGGTCGTTCATATTTCGCCAATTTGAAAGGACGAGATCGTAATCTACGCCATTCCGACTAAACCAGAGACTGGAAACGCGGTGATTCGGCTGGTAGCTTACGTAATCATATTACAGCCTGACCAGTGGGACTCGTTACGATTTTGAATTCGCACGTCTGGTGAGCGAGTTCCTTTGGTCTATGCAGGGAAGCATCGGTTCACGGAGACAATTGTTCGTGTTGCGTTTCCACAGGGTCGTGGAAATTCACTCACAGAGTCTCGGCAGGCACAACCTCGATGTCCACCAAGTTAAATGTCGAGACCTTCGTTGCAGTGCTCAAGAAGAGCAGTCTGATAGAAGCGGACCGTCTGCAACGACTGGTCGCGGAATACACTCAGGCTGGCGGAAGCCCCGACGATTCCCCCAAACTTGCCGAATTCCTGGTGACCAATGGTGCGGTGACTCGCTGGCAGGCGGACAAGCTCCTGCAGGGCAAACACAAAGGTTACTTCCTGGGGAAGTACCGGCTGCTGTCGCTACTCGGAAAAGGGGGGATGAGTTCCGTCTACCTCGCCGAGCACGTCCTGATGCGACGTCGCTGTGCACTTAAGGTCCTGCCGACGAAGCGAGTCAACGATTCTTCGTACCTGGCTCGATTTCACCGCGAAGCTCAAGCCGTTGCGTCACTCGATCACCCCAATATCGTTCGTGCGTATGACGTCGATCATCAGGTCGACCGCGACAACGAAATCCATTTCCTGGTGATGGAGTACGTCGAAGGATACAGCCTGCAGGAACTGGTACAAAAGCAGGGTGTCTGTCCGTTTCTTGATGCGGCAGAATATACGCGGCAGGCAGCACTCGGGCTGCACAATGCTCACGAAGCGGGGATGGTCCATCGCGACGTCAAGCCGGGCAATCTGCTGGTTGACCCTAACGGCGTTGTGAAAGTTCTAGACCTTGGTCTGGCGCGATTCTTCACGGGTGATCAAGATGAAGACGCATTGACGATCCGCCATGACGAAAAGGTTCTGGGGACTGCCGATTATCTGGCGCCAGAACAGGCCCTCGACAGCCATACCGTTGATGCCCGGGCCGACATCTACAGCCTGGGCTGTACCATGTACTTTCTGTTGACGGGACGCCCGCCCTATACCGAAGGGACATTGGCTCAGCGGTTAATGGCTCACCAGACCAAAGCTCCCCCGACGATCGAATCATTGCGGCCGGAAACCCCCACGACGCTGGCGGTGATCGTCCGTCGCATGATGGCAAAGAAGCCTGAAGAGCGATACCAGACCGCCAAAGACGCGGCCGATGCCCTGTACGGGTGGGTTGATGCGAATGCGGCTCCCGATTGGCGTAGCTCTCATTCCGGGATTTATGGATCACGATCAACAGAAGTTTCCAGTAATACGATTCCGGTGGCCCGCCCGGTCGTCGCAATGCCGGTTGCGGCACCCGTTGCTCCTCAGCAGTTTGCTCCACCTCCAACTGCTGCTCCAGCGCCTGAAACACAGGTGGAAACTGAGTTGACGAGTTTCTTTGCGGCACTTTCGGACTCGCAGAGTGTTCGGACAGCTCCGACCTCCTCGCCAAAGCACCCTGCTCCGGTGATTCCCAAGCAGATGCCGCCGCAGTCGACAGTCCTGACGGCCACGGCCCCGCCGCATTTGAACCCCAAATCCAGCATGAAACTGAAAGCGGTTCTGCCGCCTGCGGAACCGGCCCCTGTCGACGGCGGCATGCCGACATTTCCAGATTTCAGTGATGTTCCTGCAGCCCCCCGACCTGCCCCGAGCAAACCAGCGCCAGCTCCTGCCAAAACGTCCACGCAGATACCAATTCCGAAGCTCCCCAAATCGTTCAAGCTCCCTTTGCCGGTTCCGGTGATGGCTGGAATTGGTGGCGGGGTGGTGGTGCTGCTCCTCATCGGATTGTACGCGATGGGCTTCTTCGGTGGCGGGACGCCTAAGAAGATCGAACTCGTCAATCAACCAGTCTGGGCATCCGACAAGCGTGAAGTCACCGTTGGAGAACAAGGTGAATTCAAGACAATCGTCGAGGCATTGAAAGCGGTCCGCCGCCGGTTCGAACCGAACCAATCTGGGACCGATGTGATGGTGATCAAAATCCTTGCCGGGACCTATAAGGAAAATATTTCCATAGATGGGTCGCCGCAGCAACGCACGAAATCCAAAAACAAGAAGGCAGACAAGGCAGTCGACCCGGATTGGCCGCAGGGAATCAAACTGGTTGCCAGCGGGGACGTCATCCTCGAGGCCCCTCAAGACACCCCTGCGATTCGCCTGAAAAACATTTCGCGATTTACTGTCGAAGGAATTTCGATCAACGCCACCGGTAAGGGAGTTGGGGTCGAATTGATCGGAGACATGACGGAAACCCGACTCAGTGGCATGAAGATCACGGGGTTCAGTCAGACAGGTGTCTCGTGCCTGGGGGCGCGCGGTGCGTCGTTCGTCAACACTCAGTTCATTCTTGAAAAGCTGACACTCGAACCCGCTGCCGGTTCGGCAAGTGCCGTCGGAATCCGCTTACAGCGCAGCGAAGAGGGTGATCCCAGCGACGCCATGATTCGAGGTTGCCGATTGTTTGGTCCACTGGCCTCGGGAGTCATTCTTTCTGGCGCAGGCCCGTATCGAATTACGATTTCCGAAAACCTGTTCACCAAGGTGCAAGAGGGGGTTCGGTTGGAGGGGGCCTCTCAGTGGAAAGACGTCGTGATCTTGAATAACACGTTCCATGAGGGACGAAGTGGCATCGTCTTCACGAACATACCCGCCGAAAACTCGATGGGTCTCGCCTTCCGCAGAAACCTGTTCACAAAAATGACCGCAGCCGAAGGGGTCGTCATGGCGGGTTATGATCAAGGACGTCTCGGCACAATGCTGGTACAGGATCGGCCGGGATGGGAACTGAACTACTCGGATCGTGCCAAACCAGCAGCCCCTCAGGCAGGCGAGATCGTTCCGCTCTGCGAAACCAATGGGAAACAGGGCGAACAGGGATTTGCGTTTGCGTCGACGGACGCGAAGAATCCAAAGTTCCTCGCGCCGACCGACAAAAGTGTGCAACGTGCGGTTCCCGGTCCACGAGAAGGTGAGAAAGAGTGGATCGGCGCCGTCGGTCCCTGATCATCGAGATCGGAACCGACGTGACGTTCGCCTGATCTATCACTTCAGTCGTGGGATAGGGATGACTTGCGGGGCTGTATCAAATGTCCAAACCTGGATTGGCGGGGCGTTTGGATCATTGGCGGGCAGCAGTTGTTCGGTGTGCGTCGTCAAAACCTTGGGAAGCTTAGCCAATTCCTCATCGGTCACCTTTCTGGGGTCCCTGACTGTGGAACCGAGCAACTGCATGTCTGGCACGAGCTTTGGGCTGTAATACTGAGAAATCAGTCGAATTCGTGGATCGTCGGGTGAATCAAATCCGCCGATCGTGACGATCGACTGAAACTTGTCGTGGTAGGTGTATGCTTCGCGCAGAATAGCGTCGCCTCCACTCTGACTTCGCGTTCCCTTGTTCCGCAAAAATGCGGTCAGTTGTTCGGCGTCCTCACCAGCTCTGACGATATTAAAGTTGACCGCAGTTCGCAGATTCAGATCGAACTGGTTCTCACGTCCTCGGTAAGAACTGTTGCCCAGGGGTGTGGCCGACTTACCCGTGAACGAGGCGACACGAACGGTGTACTTGTGGGGATTCTTCACGAGTGGATAGGGGATGCCCGTATTGAGGTACTTGGTGTCCTTGTCGACGACTTTCTGGACGACGTCTTCCGGCTTACGCATCGGGTTGATCGTCAGGAACGCACCAGTGAGTGGACCACGTGTGGCGGCATCGGGACGCAGGATCGCACCACTCTTGGCATTCTTCAGGAACTCGGGGCGGAATTTCTTGATAAAGGTCAACGTCTTCTGGCCGGTTGGATCTTCAATCGATTCGTAGTTCCCCGCCAGTACACAAATCATGTCTCGCTGGGCGGCATAGACACGATGATCTTCGCGTCCCAGTCGATTGCGAGTATCGATCTCCCCTTTGACAGCATCCTGCGAAAACGTATACGCGGGGATCCCCTTATCTCGCAATTCAAAGACCAATTCGACTGCTGCCTGTTCCGCAGTCATCCCTTCGCTCTTCTGATCTTCAGGAACATTGCGGAAGCTGGTGACCATGATCATCCATGGTCCATGCTTGGGAGACAGTTGATACTGCTTTCCCCGTACATTTTCGATGGCATGTGCAGTACCCATGCCTTGCAGAAGGGCTGCAGTAACAAATCCAATGGCGAGCATGTTCAGGGTTCGCACGATCGACTCCATCCTTGGGTGGCGAACGAAATCCAGTGCCAGGGCAGTCCACTCGTGGCATTCGCCAATCGGGAATCTGTCACCAGCAACACAATTAATCAGCAGTCGAAATGGTCTCTGCCAATCCCGGCAACGAAAGGCCACTGCCACAGATTGCAAAAAACAGTTTGTAAAAAACAGAAATGATCGGGGAGATTCACTCAAGATTGGACTCGGTCCAACCGGGCGGAAAATTAGCAGTGTCTGCGAAACGTGTCCAGAGTTTGTTTTATTTGAGGCGCGGCACGCCGCGTGCAACGATGGGAATGCGATCTGATCATTGCAATCGGTTCATCAGAAAGGACGGGCGATGGAATATCTCCCGACCATTCAAACAGGGTGGAATTGCTGTTCGAATCACGAGTGACGCTGGATTTCTGGCGTCCAATAAATCGCCGCCAAAGCAAGGATGCTCGGGGACGATTCATTGTAAAATGTGCCGTCGCAAGGCGGCGGAATTGGAATTTCTACAAAGGCACGGAGGCCGAATTCATGCAGCGGTTCGCATCACGCTCGCAATTCCCTGCGATTCAACACTCCTATTCTCTCCAAAACACCGGTTCCGGCCATAACGGCTTTTTCTGGTGGACACAGATTGTTGCACTCGCGGCTTTCCTGTTGATTCCCGGACTCTCGTCCGCTCAATCTGACAACGTTCTCCTCGACTTCACTGCGTCATGGTGTGGTCCCTGCCAGCAGATGAGTTCCATCGTTTCACGACTGGAACGTCAGGGCCTGCCGATTCGCAAAGTCGACGTTGATCAGGAACCTCAACTGGCAGCTAAGTATGGGGTGAAATCAATCCCTTGTTTTGTACTCGTCGCAGATGGAAAAGAATTGGACCGGGCTAATGGTCTG
>CAIWEX010001235.1 GCA_903911795.1 uncultured Schlesneria sp. | reverse complement strand
TCTTCCAACCTGAGTTCACGATGAGGGCGTTTGCATTTCTGGAGACTGGCGGCATACTGGAAGCCGTTGGTGGAGTTACATTCTGTTGTCCGAAGGAGTCCGTCATGGACCATTGCCCCGATTGTGATTCGCTCAATGGCGATCTGGTGTCGCGTCGAAGTTTTGTGCAGGTCTCGGGTGTGGCAGTTGCCGCCGCATCGTTTCTGCCTGCCGTAGCGCGCGCTGACGAGCCTGCAAAGCCGGCTCCAGAGTCACTCGTCAAGAAGTTGTTTGATTCCCTGGCTCCTGCCCAGAAGGAAGAAGTCTGCTTCGACTGGGACTATAAGGATGACCGCGGTCTGCTGCGGATGCATGTCTCCAACAACTGGCACATCACCGAAAAACGCGTGGCGAGTGGTTTCTTCAACAAGGATCAGCAGGACATCATCGAAGCACTGTTCTGGGGCCTGTACTCACCCGACTGGCATGATCGGATCAAGAAGCAATTGAAAGACGATGCCGGGGGATATGGCAAAGAACAGTCAATTGCCATCTTCGGAAAACCGGGGACGGGGAAGTTTGAGTTCGTCATGACCGGGCGACATCTGACGATTCGTTGCGATGGTGACAGTGTCGAGCACACGGCCTTTGGCGGTCCAATATTTTACGGGCACGCAGCCTCTGGATTTAACGAGACCGTCGGCCATCCCGGTAACGTCTACTGGTACCAGGCCCAGAAGGCAAACGCCCTCTTCAAAATGCTTGATGGTAAGCAGCGTGAACTGGCGTTACTGGAAAAGGCACCTGCCGAAGCCAAAGTCCACTTTGGTGGGCCGGACGGCAAGCCAGGCGGGATCATGGTCAGTGACCTGACTGCCGATCAGAAGGAACATGCTCAAAAAGTATTGACGGCGTTGCTTGAACCTTATCGCAACACCGATCAGGCGGAAGTTCGGAAGTGCCTGACTGCTCAAGGTGGTCTCGACAAGTGCCGCCTGGCGTTCTATCGCACCGATGCGACTGGGATGGCCGATCTTGGTGACGATGGTGAATGGGACAACTGGCGACTGGAAGGTCCTTCGTTCGTCTGGCACTATCGAGGGATGCCACATGTTCACGTGTGGGTCAACGTCGCCGATGATCCGTCCGTCGCGATCACCGCTCGCGGTTGATCTCAATGCTCAATATCGATCAGGACGAGTTTGTTCACAGGCCGTCCTGATCGAATTGTTACGTTGTGCGAGTGATGGATGACGCTTCTGGAGTAGACAAAGAGTCTTTATCAAGTGAGATTTGAACTTCGAATCACACGCAAAGATGGCTTCTGCTCTTGGCAATTGTGTGTCACTTGCGCACAATCTGCCCCCTTCAGGTCCAACTCGTCTGCGCGTCCTGTTGAATCGATTCGCCGCTCCCCCCGAGCATGTCGCATTTGAGGTATCGCAAGAGTGAATAAATCTTCTCTGCCGCAAGGTGTGGGTCGGGTGATTCCACCAGTCCCACAAGTGAAAGTCGTGCAGAGCGTCCAGCCAAAATTGACTCCGGCAACGAATCTTCGTTTGTCACTCAGTCAATTGACAACATTGCGCTGGTCGCTGACCGACGAAGTCAATCACCTTCGATTGGCCAGGTATGATGGCATCGGCCTGTGGCGCCCTAAAGTGGCCGACCTTGGTGTCCAGCAGTCTGCAAAACTGATTCGTAATGCAGGCCTTCAAGTGTCGTCGCTTTCATTCGCCGGGGGCTTCACTGGGATGAATGACTTCAGCTACGCTGATGCGATCGCAGACGCTCGCGATGCCATCGTCGACGCTGCGACACTCGGTGCCAGGAACCTGATTGTTGTCAGCGGAACTCGCAACGGCCACACAGTGAAGCACAGCCGTCGGTGCCTGCGAAATGCTCTCGCGGAACTCGCAGACTTCGCCGCGACGAACAAGGTCCGATTGTGTCTGCTGCCGATGCATCAGTATTTCGCGAAGACATGGACTTACCTGAACACGCTCGAAGAAGCCGTTGAGTTGATTGGATACGGCGGTCATCCCGCACTGGGACTCGCCTTTGACACGTATCAACTCATGAGTGAAGAGCGATTGATCGATTGGATTCCCACAGTCGCAGAGATGACTGGAATCGTGCAGATTGCCGATGCCAAGCGACCGCCGAGATCACGGTTTGATCGCTGTATGCCAGGGGAGGGGGGGATTTCCCTGAATGAAATCATCCGTTCCTTCCACGCATCCGGTTTCGATGGCTACTATGATATTCAGGTCTGCTCAGCGACCGGATTGTCGGACGACTATTCCGAAACCGTCTCGAAATGCCGTGAAGCGGTCTTGCGGCTGACTGAACAGACGATCACGATATAACGACGATTGCAAACGTCAGATGCCGTCATACGGCTGAATCATGCACATCACTTGTGGGCCAGGTGATCTGGGGATTCAGTCGGCAGGACGTTTGTGCCGAGATTGACGCCCGCTGCCTGAACACTGCTGACGCCCCGCTGAATCGCCCCCCGCGAACGACCCACCCCTGAGTGGCTGATGTTAATCAAATTGATATCAGTCTGGAATCCATTGAATGTCACACGATTGGTACAGCCTTGAAGAATTGGCCCGCCAATTGGGGCGGGATCGTCGCGAGATCGAGAAACTCGTCAATCGAGGTCGCATACCGGGCCGCAAGATTGCCGGAGAATGGCAGTTCCACCCGACTGAGATCACGCATTGGCTCGAACAAGAGATGCGGGAATACACGGATCGTGAACTGGCGGTTCTTGAACAGACTCATCGATCGGTGGAACTGAACGACCCGCATCCAGTCGCTGCGTTACTGCGAGTGGAAACGGTTCAAGTTCCTTTAGAAGCCAGGACCAAGCGATCTGTCCTGGAAAGTCTGGTGGAACTCGCAGGCCGTACGTGGGAAGTCTGGCAGCCAGCTACGTTGTTGACGGCGATACAGGAACGAGAGTCCGTACTCTCAACAGCGTTTGAAAACGGTGTCGCCATTCCGCACCCTCGAAATCCGCTTCCCGATGCTCTCGGCCAATCCGTCGTCGCATTCGGACGGACGATGTCCGGAATCCCTTTCGGGGCACCCAACCGCGCATTGACCGATTTGTTCTTCCTGGTAGTTTGTCGAGATTCTCGAACACACCTGCATGTGCTGGCACGCTTAGGGCGAATGCTGCAGAGCGTCGAGTTTCTGGAGCGATTGCGAGCGGCCGAGGACAGCGTTTCGGCATACCATGTCATCTGTGAAACCGATCGACAAATCATCGGCTAGAAATGTTCGGGTACCGCGGACATTGCCACATTCGCCAAGACTTCAGCGACGCGTTCCTGCCGCTGTTGCGTCAGAACATGGGTTATTAAATCGCTGGCAACGCGTCGCCAACCCCAGGTTTTGCTTGCCCAAGAGCAAACCATTCGCTTGCAGGTGATCTCGCACAATTGACATGAACCGCAGTTCAACTCAAAATTGACTCAACTCAAATGCGATGAAGGAGGGTCAGGAATGGAAGTGTCAGAAACTACGAGCTGCGCAAATCGACTTAGAGTTCTGGCCGACGAAACGCGACTGATGGTCGTGAAGCAGTTGATGCAAGGGCCCAAGCACGTCGGCGAAATCAATGCCGTAATGAATGTTGAATCGACGCTGCTTTCACATCATCTCAAGGTTTTACGAGATGCCGGTCTGGTCCTGTCGCAGCGGG
>CAIWEX010001234.1 GCA_903911795.1 uncultured Schlesneria sp. | reverse complement strand
TTCCCGGGGTTGCACCCCGGGCTGGTATGCGATGCCCCTTTGGGGCACACGTGGCACATGGGGCATACGTGACACAAAATCCTTGGTCCCAACGGCACAACGCATATCAGACCAGGGCAACGCCCTGGGGATTCAATGCCCCCGATCCCCGCGTTCTGAAGGAACGCTGCATCTCTCCGCAGGAGCGTGAAGGCCACTTTCAAATAGCCTCATCACAGATCAACCGCCCACTGCCACAATGACACCCAATCCAAAACGCCCCTGAAACGTCATCGTCGCCAAAATGGCAGCGACGGATTGAGTCGACCAAAGCTGCAACTCGCTCATCTACACATAAACCACGTGCATGAAATAGATTGCGGCATTCAAAACCTACGTCAGCATGAGTTGGCGCGGTGTTTGCTCATAAAACAATGACACCGACTGGCATGCCAGAAAGTGCTTTGTGACATGCCCCAGCGAATTCGCACGCGATTTCAAACAGCGACCAAACCATATTTTCAGAGGACCAACACCAATGGCTATTCAAGAACGCATCATCGGCATCGACCTCGGTACGACCAACTCCGTGGTGTCGGTCATGGAAGGTGGCGAAGTCAAAGTCATCGCCAACCAGGAAGGTAACCGACTGACCCCCAGCGTCGTCGCCTTCACCGAAAAGGGAGATCGTCTGGTCGGCGATCCCGCTAAGCGACAGGCTGTCACGAACCCCAAGAATACAATTTACTCGATCAAGCGGTTCATGGGGCGTCGCCATACCGAAGTCGAATCCGAAGAGAAGATCGTCCCTTACAAGGTCGTTGGTGGCCCCAACGAATACGTTAAGGTCGAAGTTCATGGCAAGACCTACACACCACCCGAAGTCTCGGCTCAGGTGCTTCGTAAGCTGAAAGAAGCAGCCGAAGCATATCTCGGTCATACCGTGACGCGTGCGGTGATCACGGTTCCGGCCTATTTCAATGATGCTCAGCGACAGGCGACCAAGGATGCCGGTGAAATCGCTGGCCTGACGGTTGATCGAATCATCAACGAGCCGACTGCGGCGGCGTTGGCCTACGGCCTGCAGAACAAGAAGAACGAAAAGATCGCTGTGTTCGACCTCGGTGGGGGGACGTTCGACGTCTCGGTCCTGGAAGTCGATAACGAACTGGTGGAAGTTCTCAGTACCAACGGGGACACTCACCTGGGTGGCGACGATTTCGACGAAGTCCTGATCAAGCACATCGCCGACAAGTTCCAGGCCGAACATTCCATCGACCTGCGAAAAGACGCGATGGCGCTGCAACGACTGCGCGAAGCGGCCGAAAAGGCGAAGAAGGAACTGTCGGGCCAGCAGTCGACCGACATCAATCTACCGTTCATCACGGCAGATGCCAGCGGTGCCAAGCACCTGCAGATGAGTGTGACTCGGGCCGAGTTCGAACGGATGGTCGATCACCTGATCGAACGTTGCCGCAAGCCTGTGGAAAATGCGCTGCGAGATGCCAAGCTGTCTCCAAGCCAGATTGATGAAGTCGTACTCGTCGGGGGTTCCACGCGAGTTCCGAAAGTCCAGGAATTCGTCAAGAAGATGTTTGGCGGAAAGGAACCACACCGTGGTGTGAACCCTGACGAAGTCGTTTCGATTGGTGCAGCGATTCAGGGCGGAATCATCTCGGGCGATGTCAAGGACATGGTCCTGCTCGACGTCACTCCGCTGTCGCTGGGACTGGAAACCGAAGGGGGCGTGATGACAGTGCTGGTGGAACGCAATACCACCATCCCCGTCACCAAGAAGGAATCGTTCTCGACCGCCGTCGATGGCCAGACTGCCGTGACCATCAGTGTCTTCCAGGGTGAACGCCCGATGGCACGCGATAACCGCATGCTGAATCAGTTCAACCTGGAAGGGATTCTTCCCGCTCGCCGGGGTGAACCGAAAATCGAAGTGACGTTTGACCTGGACGTCAACGGAATTCTGAATGTGAAGGCCAAGGATCAGGCAACCGGCAAGGAACACTCGGTCCGTATCGAGAACTCCAGCGGTCTGGACCAGACCGAAATTGACCGGATGCGAAAAGATGCCGAAGCACATGCCGCCGAAGATAAGCAACGACGCGATCTGGCCGAAGCCAAGAACAAGGCATCGACCTCGGTCTACGAGATCGAAAAGCTGCTGAAAGAACATGGGTCGAAACTGGATGCCTCGTCGAAAGCGGCCGTCGAAGCCAGTATCGAAAAGGTCAAGGCCGCCGAAAAGGGCGACGACGTCGGGGCGATCAACTCGGCTGTCGAAGGACTGCAACAAGCCAGTTACGCACTGGCTCAGCACATGCAGGCTCCTCCAGGGACAGATGGTGGTGCCCAGGCAGGTCCCGCCGCTGGCGGAAAGCCAGATGACGGCGTGATTGACGCTGAATTCGAAAAGAAGAGCTGATCTATGACATCGACCGTCCCCGGTGAAAGCCGGGGACGGTGATGATGTGATTCGACGACAGGTTTTCGACAATTATCGAACATCGATAGAGAAGGTACGGCCAGTGGATGGCGCCGACCCAAAAATTCTACGTACTTAAACCGGTTAATCGCTCATGGTACGCGGTGAGGCATTTGGTCAGACCAGAATTTAACGCCATCCACCATTCAGCCCGACCGCCGGGACCGCGCATTCTTCCACTCAATCTTTCCACGGCAACAAAAACATGGCGTTCAGACCTGACAAATTCACTGTTAAAGCACAGGAAGCGGTTCAATCCGCTCAGCAGTTCGCAGAATCTCAAGGGAATCCACAACTGGTTCCTCTGCATCTGCTCAAAGCATTGCTCGATGAACAGCAGGGAATCGTCCGACCGTTGCTTGAAAAGATCGGCATCCGTGTCCCTCAGTTGCGCACCATCGTTGACGCGGACCTCGGAAAACTTCCGCGGGGATCAGGGGGGCAGGTGGGGGCCAGCCAGGCGATCATGCAGGTCTTCGACAAGGCGAATCAACAAGCCGATGTGATGAAGGACTCGTTTACCTCCACAGAACATCTGCTGCTCGCTTTGACTCAAGTCGACGACCAGGCTCAGCGAGTCCTGAAGCTGAATGGCGTGAGTGAAACCGATGTCTTGAATGCTCTCAAATCGGTTCGTGGATCTCAGCAGGTGACGGATCAGAACCCGGAAGAGAAGTATCAGGCGTTGGAAAAGTACGCCAAAGATCTAGTCGCTCTCGCTCGCCAGGGGAAGATCGACCCTGTCATCGGCCGCGATCAGGAAATTCGTCGCGTGATCCAGGTTCTGTCACGTCGACGCAAGAATAACCCCGTCCTGATCGGCGATGCAGGCGTCGGTAAGACGGCGATCGTCGAAGGTCTGGCCCAACGCATTGTGAACGGTGACGTCCCTCAGAACCTGAAAGATAAGACTGTCGTTTCGCTCGATATGGGAGCACTCATCGCGGGGGCCAAGTATCGCGGTGAATTCGAAGATCGACTGAAAGCCGTTCTGAAAGAAGTCACCGAAGCGGAAGGCCGCGTCATCCTGTTTATCGACGAACTGCATACGGTCGTCGGAGCCGGGGCGGCCGAAGGGGCGGTTGATGCATCAAACCTGCTGAAGCCAGCTCTCGCACGCGGAGAACTCCATTGCGTCGGCGCTACAACACTTGACGAGTACCGCAAGTACATCGAAAAGGATCCGGCACTGGAACGTCGGTTCCAGCCGGTCCTCGTCAATGAGCCGACCGTCGAAGACACGATTTCGATCCTGCGAGGCCTGAAGCCTCGCTACGAATCGCATCACGGTGTGCGGATCACAGACGATGCCCTGATCGCTGCGGCGACTCTGTCAGACCGTTACATCAGTGATCGTTTCCTGCCCGATAAGGCCATCGACCTGGTCGATGAATCGGCCAGCCGATTGCGGATGGAAATGGACAGTATGCCTGCCGAGATCGACGAAGCGACACGCCAGCTTACTCGACTGCAGATCGAAGCCGCCGCACTGGCTCAGGAAAGCAGTGCCGAAAGCAAGCAGCGTTTTCAGGAGCTGCGTAAGCAGATTGCTGACCGCGAAGAAAGCGTCAATACGCTCAAGACTCGCTGGCAGGTCGAAAAGGATGCGCTTGGTTCCATCCGACCGTTGAAAGAAGAAATCGAAAAGCTGCGCACTGGCTACGACCAGGCCTTTTCCCAGGCCCAGAAGACGAATTCCAACGACGATTTCGTGCGGGCGTTTGACGCCGAGAAGAAGCTGAAAGATGCTTTGCAGAAGTTGGCATCCGCAGAAGTCAAAGTCGCGCAGGTTGGGGGAGGAGACAGCCCCCGCCTGCTGCGAGAGGAAGTGACTCAGGAAGACATCGCCAAGGTCGTCAGCACCTGGACAGGTATTCCGGTCTCGCGCATGCTGCAGACCGAAAAGACGAAGCTGCTGCAGATGGAAGATCAGATCCACCGCCGGATGATCAACCAGTCGGAAGCGGTTACGGCCGTCGCAAACGCGGTTCGTCGATCTCGATCGGGAATGCAGGACCCGAATCGGCCGATCGGTTCGTTCATCTTCCTGGGCCCCACGGGTGTCGGTAAGACGGAACTCTGCAAGGCACTGGCCGAATTCCTGTTCGATGACGAACGAGCGATGGTGCGGATTGACATGAGTGAGTTCATGGAAAAGCACTCCGTTGCCCGACTGATCGGCGCTCCTCCCGGATACGTGGGATATGAAGAAGGAGGCAAGCTGACGGAAGCCGTTCGGCGGCGTCCGTACACCGTGCTGCTGTTGGATGAAATCGAAAAGGCTCACCGCGATGTCTTCAATGTGCTACTGCAACTGCTGGATGATGGGCGATTGACGGACAGCCATGGTCGAACGGTCGACTTCACGAATACGATCGTCGTCATGACATCGAATATCGGCAGCCAGAAAATCATGGAAATGGCTGGCAATGAAGATGACAAAGAGATTGAACGTGAAGTTCTGCAGGCCTTGAGAAAAGAGTTCCTGCCGGAGTTTTTGAACCGTATCGATGAAACGATCGTCTTCCATCCACTGACTCAGAAGGAGATTCGACAGATCGTCGAACTGCAACTGGTCAAGTTGCAGAAGCGGATGGTGGACAACGGCTTCACGCTGGAAGTTTCCGATGCCGCCAAGAAGCAACTGGCAGAAGAAGGATACGATCCTGTCTACGGAGCTCGCCCGCTGAAGCGAACGATCCAGCAGCGCCTGCAGAATGAACTCGCCAATGCGATCCTGGGGGGCGA
>CAIWEX010001233.1 GCA_903911795.1 uncultured Schlesneria sp. | reverse complement strand
GTTGACGTCGTCCACAAAAAAGCGACCGTATTCTTCGCGCAGAAGATACGTCAGCGGGCGACCACCCTGTCGGACTTCAATCTTGGTCAGTGCCCCCTGGAACGAAGCACTCACGAACTCCATCTTGCCACCATCGAATGGGTCAAGCGGCATTGCAGACATTGTTTCGGGCGTCAGCTTGGACCAGACCCTTCCGGAGAGATCGCGGGTTGAGGCATGTCGCAGCGTTGTCACATCGCGATCTGCCAGTGCCCGTACGAAGATGTCGAGCATTCCCTGAGCCGTAAAGAGTGCGGAGAGTCGCTTCTCTTGCTTGGTTTCGACTTCGTAAATCGTGACATCCGACACGCGATACTTCGGTTGAGGGTCTGATACCTTTTCGGTGTCACGGTGCATGTCGATCTGCACCAGTTCCGTGTCGTTCTTTAAAACGAAATCTGCCCGGTTCCCACGCAGCTTCACTTGCAGTTCATGCTCGCTGAACTGCGCATCTGGCAGCTTGACCTGGCTCAGCTCGCCGACGGCCAGACTTCCCTCGTAGAAATCGGTAGAACACCATTCGGCCAACGATGCCTTGTCACCTCGACCGTAGGCGGTAAGGAACGTCGTACAACTGTTGACGGCATGGGCCAGTTTCAACATGGATGGAAGCTGATCGTCCCCTTTGGAATCAACGGCAACATCGGAAACAACCCAGTGCCCTTTGACTCGTTCCATGGAAATGACGGTGTCACCCGACAATCGGGGAAGCCGCACGACGGCAACCTTTTCGTCGAGTTGCGCATTCGGCTTGTATTTACCGCTGGTCGGTTTACCCGCCGAGACGATCCGAGTCATCGACGCCAGGTACGATGGCGGCAGTTGATCCAGAGCATCTCGGAATGATGCGGATGTGACACCAAGAACCTGTTCTCGATCCCCGCGACTCCACGTATCGAGGAATTCGCGGACTGAGAGCAACAGATCCATCTGTTCGGTAACGGACTTATAGGCTTCAACACCTTTTCTCTTCTGCTTTAGATAGATGTCGTCGACGACCCAATGGCCGGACTTGTCCTTGGCCAGTTCGTAAAAGACTTCTTTCTTGGCATCGCCGACCTGAACTGTCACACGTTTTTTATCGTCAGAAGCCTCTTCGACTTCGACAATCGTCGTTTTTCCGTCGGGCAAATTGAGAATTTTGAGATCTTCAAAGGCCGTGGCCGTTCGAAGGGCACGCTGGCGGAAGTCACCCGTCGTGGCCTTCATCAGACCATCCAGATCCTCTTCCTTGAGGTTCTTGGAGAAGGCCGTGATGGCACGGTTTTCGATCATGTGCGAACAGCCCGCACCAAAGGTGGTCGCGCCCACCGCCAGTCCGTAACACCACACGAGTGAGCGGATCGTTCGAGACATGCGCGACTTCCTTGACCGAATCTCCGGTGAACGCGAATGCGTTCACCGTGACCTGCGTTGACGATGATGGGACCGGAGAAATGGGAGACTCGGCTTCTCCCAGATTTAGTTTTGATGGTCAATATCAGGGAGCATGAACCGGGCGTCCGCGACGCCAGACCTGAGCACTCTGTGGCGAATTCAGCAGAATCTGCGTGTCGACTCGGTTTTCCGGGTACTTTTCAATCGATGTAAACGAATTCGGCCGTATTGACGATCGCGTGGCAGTAGTTCTGTAACGCTCGATCTGCAGCAAGCTTCGGAGCTTCCGGCTCGTTCCCGAGCGTGGCCAGCCATTGTTGCGTCAGCCGTCCCAGATCCGCTTTCGCACGCTCCCGGGCCTCCTGCGAGGGGGCTATGCCGAATGCCAGCAGGTGAATCCGCTCGACCTGTGCCTCAAGATTGTCCCCCACCTCACGTCGAACTCGCTTGGCAAACTGAGCGGCCAACGAGTGGACATGGGCGTTGTTCAGCAGGTGTAGTGCCTGTGGCGCGACGATCGATTCACCTCGTTCTACACAGTTGGGCCCCATTTGCGGTGAATCAAAACTCTCCAGAATGGTCGGCAGCTTGGTCCGCCGATGCAGCACGTAAATGCTGCGTCGTCCACCGCCATCAGGGCGCTTCACCGTCACCAGGCCATCGCCACGGACGTCGACGTCGACGGGAGGTCCAAACGGGGAATCGTCGAGTTTCCCGGAAACAGCCAGTAAAGAATCGCGGACGATTTCCCCTTCCAGCCGACGTAGTGGCATTCGGGACAAAAGGCGATTATCGGGATCAGCCGCGATCGCCTGCGGCGTCTGCAATGACGATTGTCGGTATGTTGCTGAACAGACCATCAAACGATGCAGTTCCTTGAGGCTCCAACTACGGCGAATCAATTCCGATGCCAGCCAATCAAGCAATTCTGGATGTGTCGGGGGGGCTCCCGTCTTGCCAAAATTGGCAAGCGTTGCCACCAGTCCCGTGCCAAAGTGGTGTTTCCAGACCCGATTGACAATGACGCGGGCTGTCAACGGATGATCAGCAGCAGTCAGCCAGCGAGCCAGAGCCAATCGTCGGCCAGTCGTCCTGGCACCTTCTCTGGGACGTTCGACAACGTGTGGAGTCCTGCCATCCGTCAGCATCGAGAGAACTCCAGGGCCCACTTCTGCTCCGGCTGTCAGATAATTCCCACGTTGCAACAGATACGTGGGGGACGGATCGCCGCGCGACCACAGAGCCCGTATTCTCGGTTCCGGCCGTCGACTGGATTCCAATTGCTTGATCCGCTCCTGCAGTGACTTCTTAGCCGCTTCGTCTTTCTCTGCCTCGGCTTGCTGCTTCAGCGGTGCCACTTGATCCGTAATTTCACGTTCACGCGATTCCCATTGCTGTCGCTCTTTTGTCGTGACGAAATTCAATTGGCGAGCCTCGGGCCCCAGCCAGTCGTGTTCGTCCAAGGCATCTTTCAGCGACGCTGCCAGTCGGTAATAGTCGCGCTGCGGGATCGGATCAAACTTGTGAGTATGACAGCGGGCGCAGTGCAGAGTCAGGCCGAGTACGGCACTTCCCAAGATCTGCATTTCGTCGGCGATCACTTCCAGTCGATCAGGAACGAAATTGGTGATGTTTGCAAAGGTCCTGTCAGGAGCTGTTCGCAGAAAACCGGTGGCAACCAGATTGTCGTAGATCTCTTCTGTGATCTGCGGGGCACGCTCGTAATCATCCAGTTCGTCTCCCGCCAATTGTTCATGCAGGAAGCGGTCGTATGGCTTGTCAGCGTTGAAGGCCCGGACGACATAATCCCGATACCGCCACATGTTCGGCCGAACGCGGTCCTCGTTCTGAGCCCCCTCCGAGTCGGCATATCCTGCAACATCCAGCCAGTGGCGGCCCCAGCGTTCGCCATAGTGCGGTGATCCAAGCAATCGTTCCACGAGCGCCTCGTAAGCCAGCGGACTCGGGTTGTTCACAAAATCAGCAACCTCCTCGGGCGTTGGGGGAAGTCCGATCAGATCGAACGTGACGCGTCGAATCAGTGTGACTCGATCCGCTTCGCCGGAGAACGAAAGATCTTTCGTTCGAAGTTTTGTCAGTATGAATTGATCGATCGGGTTACGAACCTGCGACACTTCGCCGGGGTCGGTGATCGCCGAGGGCGGTATGACGGGACGAAGTGGTTGGAACGACCAGAAGTCTCGATCAGCATCTGTGACCAGTTTATCGGGCTCATTCGACGCGACGTCGGGCATGGCGGGGGATTCAGGCAACCCTGCTGTAATCCATGCTTCCAGTTTCTTCAATTCCCCTGATTCCATCGGCTTGACGCTGACGGAGACTAATAGCCGGCGTGGGGGCATCTCTTCCGCCCGGATCCGCTTGATGATCAGACTCTCTTCAGGCTTCCCCGCGACAACCGCCGGGCCAGATTTTCCACCCTTCAGGATTCCTTCCTTCGTGCGCAGATCCAGCCCTGCTTCGCGTCTCCGTCCCCCATGGCATGCGGTACAGCGCAAGAACATCAATGGAATGATTTGATGTTGAGTAATGGCATTTGCGGCTGTGGCCCCAGGCATGCGGGCTCCGTCGGCAATCCAGCGACGGATCAGTTCGATCTCGTTTTTGGTGAGACCTTCATTCCCTTTTGGTGGCATCTGACCATCGCGAACCATTTCGAACAATGGGCTTTCATCCGGTTTACCCGGCACCAGCACCGCCCCAGATTCGCCACCTCGTCCCAACGCATCGGCCGTTGACAGATTCAGTCCCGCAGTCTGCTTCGATTCACCATGACACTTGCTGCATTTCGCGTTCAAAATTGGCTGGATCTGAGTCTCATATTTGACAGCGTCGCCCTCGGCCCCATTCACGACATGGCAGGAACCGGCGAGGAAAATGCAGAAGCCAAACCACGGTTTCAGTTTCATCGATATCAACTCACGTTTGAGTATTCGTGGAACCGAAGCTCCAAACGTCCAGATTTGTTCACCATGGGGACTTGCATCCTGTGCCCCAGTGACTGATTACAGGAACGTCGCAGATCAGGTCAACTTTTTCGGGCGTCCTGGGCTCGCGAGATCATGCGGTTTGACGATTTCCCCGTACAGTTCAGGTCGTCGGTCCGCGATTCGGTTGACTTCGTTGATCCCTGCCTTGCGAATCAGGTGCTTGTTCCGTGATCGGGAGACGTCAATATCTGCATACAGAATCGCCTCGTCGGCGTGGTCGGCGGTTGCAAGAATCTTGCCCAGCGGATCGCAGATGCGGCTCCGTCCGATGAACGGCACACCTCGCTCGGTACCGATTCGATTGACGGCAGCGTAGTAGACAGTGTTTTCCATCGCGCGCGTATTGATGGCGTATTCCGCCGCGGTTTCTGCACCGGGTGGCCAGTTCGTCGGCAGGACAATCAGATCAGCACCGAGCAGCGCGAGACAGCGTGCCGGTTCGGGGAATCCGCCGTCGTAACAGATATTCATCCCAACGCGGACCCCATTGACATCATGCACCGCGAACGGTCCCTCGCCGTAGCTTGTATACATGTCGATCCCGAGAAACGGCAGATGCGTCTTGCGATAGGAACCAACCAGTCCATTCGGGCCAACCAGCGCCAGCGCATTGAACAGACGATCTCCGTCTGCTTCCAGCAACCCGTAAACAACGTGACCGCCAAGTTCCGCGCAAACTTCGGTCATGCGAGTGACGGATGGGCCGGGCATCGGTTCTGCATGAGGACGAGCTTCGCCGAGACTGCTGAAGCAGTATCCGGAAAGGGCACATTCCGGGAAAATCGTGAAGTCTGCCCCGGCCCGGCGCGTCTCACGGAGCTTCTCGATCATTCGATCCAGATTGCCAGCGTTGTCACCAAGCTGAAAATCCATCTGCACACCGGCAATTCGCATAATCTCTCGGTCCAGCTAATGAACAGTTTCGAATGAAAGAATATGCGAAGAATGCCTGATTTTGGTACGGGGTTCAAGGAGGTGAGTAAGGGCATTGCGTTGGATGCCTGTCGCGTTTTTCGGGTCCGACCACCATCGCATGACATTCCATCAAGTACTGCCGCTTCCAGCATCGGGTGGCACGTCAGCGTCATCGGTGCCTTGGTACATCTGGTAGAACGAAACAGCCCACGCGCGGAATCCGCGGTGGGCTGCAATTAAATTCCGGTTGAAATGCTATTTCTTTGCGGCGTCAACGACCTTCTTTTGAACGTCTACGGCGTCAGTGTTCACGGTCTTGGCAACCTTTTCCGAGAGTTTCTTTGCCAGCAACCCGCTGGTATCGCAGCCTGCCGCAACAGAGACAATCTTGCCTCCCTTTTCGATCAGGAAGTTTGTTGGCATCGTCTTGGTTTCAAACGTCTTCCAGGCATCCCCTTTGGAATCAACGGCGTACAGCATGTTCAACTTCTTTTCCTGAACATACGCCGCGACCTTGGTGTCTGGTTCGCGGAAGATCGCCAGCGAAGTCAGGCCCTTTCCTTTGTAGGCGTCGTGAATTTCCTGAAAGTACGCCAACTCTTTATCGCAGCCAGAACAACCGCAGGTCAGTCGAACCAAAACGGGACCCTTGGCAGTCAATTCCGCAAGATTGATTTCCTTGCCGTTCGCGTCCTTGATCTTGAACTCGGGAGCCTGAGTTCCGATGTCCACTTTCTTTGCTTCTGGTTTGGGTTCTTCGGCATATGCCGTTCCCATTGCAAGACAGACAACTGTAACAGCAGCAAACCATCGAATCATGACGATCCCTTCGTGAATATGTCTGAAACATCCCAAAATCGGATGAGGTACTTTACCGGAACTCGTGGCCGTTCGCCAGATCGAAGATTGCTTATGAGTTAAAACCGTCGGAAATCCACATCTCGCCAAATTGCGATGAAAAACCTTCGCGCAGAGGTGAGCAAGCATGAACGGGTTGGGTGGCCAGGGACTGGCTGGAGGCTTGGCGAAGAATTTGCTGACACTCAGTATCTCTGAACGAAATTCCCTGGAAGGCGCCGGACCAGGCGCTTCATTTCCAGAATCGTCAGCGTGGAAAGTACTCGCGAGGCTTCAATCCCGGCGGTTCGCAAGACATCGTCGACAGGGATGGGTTCTGTCGTGACCAGGTTCAAGATCATCCGCTGCTGGTCGGATAGTTGCAGCTCAGCTGCACGATGGACCGATTCAGCCGGCGTTCGCTGAACAGGAGCGACCAATGGTCCCAAGGTACTGAGAACATCATCCACATTACGAATCAGCGTCGCTCCATCTCGAATCAGGTCCAGGCAGCCAAAGCTTGCTTCGCTGTCAATTCTTCCCGGGACGGCGAAGACTTCGCGATTTTGCTCCATGGCATGACGTGCCGTATGCAAGGCCCCGCTGGCTCGTCCTGCTTCGATCAGGATCACTCCCATCGATAGTCCGGAAATGATGCGGTTTCTCTGCGGAAAGAGTCCCGATTTGGGTTGCTGATTCATCGGGGCTTCCGTCAGCAGGCAGCCGTTATCGCGAACGCTTTTAGCCAGCTCAACATGTTCGGGAGGATAAACAGTGTTTAACCCCGTCGCGCAAACTGCGATCGTTCGGCCCCCCGCTTCCAGTGCCCCTTTGTGTGCCTCAGCATCGATTCCACGTGCCAGTCCGCTGACAACGGTCACGCCCGCGCGAGCGAGTTCCGATGCAAGTCGGAATGCAGTCTGGCGACCATAGGCCGTGCAGTGCCGCGATCCGACGATCGCAA
Organism: uncultured Schlesneria sp.; assembly: GCA_903911795.1. Lineage (GTDB taxonomy): Bacteria > Planctomycetota > Planctomycetia > Planctomycetales > Planctomycetaceae > Schlesneria. The sequence goes on along the minus strand of CAIWEX010001233.1, from coordinate 5,460 downwards.
CCGCGAGTTGATCTGACGGTAGCAATGTTCCCAGACAGTACAAGACCGTCGGTGGGTCGGGTATTCGCGTCAGTGCAGAAGGATAGCCCTCCAGGTCGCGGACCAGTAACGTCACTCCGGCGGCGCGTGCGATTTCAAGTTCTTCCCGAGCGGCCGCCTCCGTCCCATGCGTTATCAAAGACATGGCGAGCTTGGGGCCGACATTGGGAACTTCCTGCAACTGGGGAATTCTTGCAGCCAGAATTCCTGCCGGTGTTTCAAACCGTTCGAGCAGCATTTGATAGGTTCGGGGACCGATTCCCGGAACAAGATTCAGGCGCAGGACGTCCAATAACTGCTGCTCGGGATCAGCGTTGGACACCTCAGCATCGCTTGGAAACAATTCCTTTGTCATACGACGAGTCTTATTTCGGTGACGTGACGTTGGAATGACGATGAACGACTCACTCAAGCCTGCTTGTCAGAGCCTGAATCAATTCTATCGAAGCAGCAATCACTTGTTCCAGACATCCCTTTTCCAGGATGGAGACTTCTTCCTGATACAAACCTTTTCCATACGAACGGGCATCCGGCAGGTACCAGACGCTGGAACCATTGGCAATCGTACCGATAATCAATGTGTATTGAGGAAACGATTGTCGCAGCGTCGTCTGCAGAACATTGTAATGCTCTCCGTCGTATGCCAGCCAGATGGCATCGCCGATTCGCCAAGCTGTTATCGAATAGGGATAAGTTTTCCCCTCGGGAAGCGAGGCAACGCGAACCAGTCGACGCGTTGTCCGCTCGATCATCGCTCGTGCATCGCGAGCCTCATCGGCAGATCCGGCGGCGATCGCGTCAGATTCCACTGTTCGCCAGTGAATCAAATCTTTTTCCAGTTGTGATTTGACGGGGATGTCCTGCCGGTATCTGATCGGAACCTCAACAGTGCGAGATTCCCACATGCTAACGGCATTTGTTCGTTTCCCGGATTCCGGTTGAAATTCCCAGACGCCCAATGTCGCACCGGAAATGACCGGTTTCACATAGGCAAAGCATTGCCCGGGTGGCGCCAACCCTTCGATCGCGGCCAGCGACGCATATCCCAGACGCCGACCATTGCGGTCCGCCACGGCAACGTCCCCGACAAACCCTTCACGCGGACCAATGTCTCCTGAGGCTCCCTGTATAAAGAAGCACGGAGCATCGGTCGCCGTCTCGATGATTTCACGCATCGCTCCGATGTAATCTGGACTGATTAACGTGTTTTCCCAAGCCAACGTCGTCGGATGGCAGGCATAGTTCACGATCGTCGCAAGAGTCGATCCATTGTCCCCTGTCATGCGTGCGACAATGATCGTGTCGTCGGCGAACCCGTCAGGCTGATAGCCACAGACGGCGTGTCCCCGTGCTTCATCGAAGTTGTCTCGATTCGTCGCCAGATCGGAACGACCTCGTCCGTAAACAATCGTCGCCGGTTCAAGCTGATCAATCGCCTGAACGATCAGGTGAGCGATCCTTGCCGCCAATTCGTCAAGGTAAGGTGAGATCAGGTCACCACCGGGAAGCTCAGACCGCTCCATCCCCATGAGGCCCGCTCCATGGGTATGGGAAAAGAAGACCGTCAACTGTTCCAGCGGGACGCCGGTACTGTCACTGACCGTTTGCAGCAGGCGACTCATTTCGGTCGTCCAGAGCAGGCAATGATCCACGGCGATGGCGACACACTGATGCGAACTGTCGCCAATCAGATCACGCAGGACCAGAGCCGTTGCCGTGAGGGGACGATGGATGCCCGTCGAACGATCATGAGTCGCGGCTCCCCACATCCGGTGATAAATCCCGACTGGGGGAGTGATGTCACAGCGAGCCACACCGACACGGCAACGGCTTTGTGGAAATTCTACGACGTTCATGCGAATTCCTGGTGGCAACAACTTCGGGTGCGATAACTCGTCGGAATACTTTCAGTTCGAACTTTCGCGAACACGAGCGCGTTCCAGCGCGGCCGCGATTTCCGCTTCAAACCGCGGGAGTGGATTTAGAGGAGACAATGGATCGGCAACGGCAGTGACCTGGTTTGTCTTCGGGTCCCAGTGGACGGGGCCAAAGCGAGCGGGTTCTGTTCGTCCTGTCAGAATATTTCCCATCGCATCCCCCTGGTTGTAATGCCAGAACTCAAAGGGGAAGTGAATGAATCCCTGAGCTTCCAGCATTCCCATGATCTCCAGTCGGTTTTGCAGGGCCTCAGGTTCGACAAAAGGAGACCGCATGGGTGTTCGTTCACTCATTTCAAGGTACGGGTTGCCTCGCCAGACTTCAGTACCGTCATCGCGTCGAAACACCGAGATATCGATTGCCGACCCGGACATATGTGTCCCGATTTTGGGGATGTTTGCGATCAGCACGAGCGCCCGGCGGAAGACGAGTTCAACAGGGGGAATGCCTCCGAATTCCCAGATGCACTTTCGCAGGATGGCGTCAAACAACTCAGGCTTTCTGACAAGCGTTCCTTGCATTTCAAGAGTACGGTAGCCGTCTTCGATCTTCAGAATCCATCCCCGATCATTCATCGTCCGACCGACTGCCATCACATCTTTAACAAGGCTTTCCCGCATGAAATAAATGCGATCCAGTTCACCAGCAATCTTGGTCTGTGAGAACAGCATTTCGATTCCAGCTGCCTGTGCGGCATCGGGGATCGACGCGAAGCCTTCACCGCATTCGCGGACTTCAAGCGTGAGTATTCGCTGAATCAGGTCGTACCCGGCCTGCATTTGATCGGCCCAGTACGCTCGTCGTGCTGCTTCGTTTGCGTCAGTCATGTTTCAGGTTGCCTCTATCTGGTAAGCCCATCACTGTTGCCTGCGATTCTCAGGCTTTGCCGAATACACGCGTCGGCAAAACCACACGAACCGAATCACCACCGCCGAAAAATGTCTGCCCTGGGCAAAAATTCAAATCCCTCATCAAGCGGGAACATGGGACGTGCACATTTTGTGTGTCCCAGTCCTTTGACATTAGCGCTCGTCGAACCGGGAGCATCCACATTGATCAATCGGGTACACCAGGCCGCAAACATCTTATGCTCACAGTGGGGCGACTTAACGACAACCATGTCGAAGTGACGCGGATTCTGGCCGTTTGCCCAGAACCACGACCGGTCGAACAGGCTGACTGGACGAGTGCCAACAACCAGCGTCAGGTGATCTGCTTCCAGTACGGCCGTGTCGCCTGCGTCCCAGGGCCAGCCGAAGGATTCGCTGCGGAACTTTCCGTCCGAAAGCAATCGAACCTTTGCTGTCAATTCCAATGGCGTGAATCGTCCAGGATCTACGGCACCACCGACGCGAGTCTGTATCGTGGCGCCAACTCCAGCAGCGAATGCCTGGCGAACGGCTACCGGATCGACGATCGGTGCCAGGACTCGTCCTCGGTAACCTTGGTTGATGACCTCGCGTACGATGGCGTTACTGTCGCCTGAAGCCCCTGAACTGGTGGCATCGGCCGCATCAATCATTGCCACGGTTCCAGAGGTGACGGTCCCAGCTATTCGCACACTCTCTGAGAGGCTGGTCAGGGGAACTCGCATTTTTTCATGATGACGCCAGAAGATATTTGCGATTTCAAGGGCCTGTGCTTCGGCAGCGGCCACGTCGCCATCTGTGACGACGAAGCTGTTGGTTCGCAGTTCGGGAACATCTGTAAAGGGATTGCCCCACATCACGGCGGCTGAAAGGCCATTGCCCAACGACTCAACCTGCTGGGCCTGTCGGATGCATTCGCCGACCAAACCCGTATCGGTGATCATTTCATCGCCACGGACGAGTGCGGGGATCTTGACGCGAGCGGTGACTGGTCGAGCCCCCTCTGTGAGGATTCGCATCAGCACTCGAGCAGCCCGGGCACCGGTTTCAAAGAAGTCAACGTGAGGATACGTGTGATATGCCACGACAGCATCGCTGTGCTGCAGCATGCGATCGGTCAGAACTCCGTGCAGATCCAGCGAAACCACAAACGGAACCGACTCGCCGAAGATCCGACGTGCCTCCTGCAATAAAAAACCTTCGGGGTCGTCTTCATTCTCGGCCTGCATGGCGCCGTGCATCGAGAAAAAGATGCCATCCACCGGACCAACGTCAGCGAGTGACTTCAGGAATTCGCCGCTCAGTTTCTCAAAATCCGTCGCCGTCAGGATCCCTCCGGACGTGTTGGCACTTGCGCCAAAGGCGGGGACCAGTTCGACTCGGCTATCGGAGTCAAACACGCTGATTGCTCCGCCGACTTCTTCACGAACGCGGCGGTGGTGATCCAGCAGCGACTGCCCCTGCACAATCCGAAAGTCCGCGTAATGACTTCGAGCGGGGCTGAACGTTGATACTTCCTGTTTGCATTCAGCAATTGCGATTCGGAGCATTATTCATCTCGCTGGAATTGAGGCATGACAGAGAAAACGAAACTCACTTTGTCACAGGCTTAAACGATTCGAACACATCGGCCAGAACCTTGTCGGCCAGGCGACCGAGCTCATCAAGGATCAGCGGTTCTGCCTCTGGGAGCAATGGAGACATGTTCGGCTCATACCCGCCGTACTGATGCGATTCGGCAGTACAGATGTATCCCAAGCTGTCATTCGCATATCCGACGACAATCGGAATCGCACGATCTGCGATCGCCTTTTCGATCTGGAACCCATATTCCACCATCGGTTCTCCGGGGATTGTCAGGAACAGGAAATCACCGACACGCATCGCCTGCATTTCGCACGCGACCTTTTCCTTCTTGCCAGGAAGTTCAATTGTGCTGGTCGCAACTTTCAGGGGATAGATCGATCTTCGTTTTGCCAGGTTCTCACGGATCGCACTACGGTCAACGGCACGGACGACAGCACACCCCAGACTGCGTCCGGTCCAGCGAATATCCGCTTCATCCCCGCAACGGTACGGAACGCCGGGCAAATTGGGACGGATGTCACCCGCACAGCCCTGCAGGAACAACGAACTCGTCTGAGGTCCGTAAATCTTTTCGACAAACGTCTGGGCCTCACCCGGGAAATCCGCACTGATCTTTGGGAAGCCATTGGGGAACGGAGGAGTCAGTTTATCCCCCCACGTGAAGACGCAGGGGTGACAGACCGCGTGCATCAGAATGGCCATCGGCTCCAGTGTCTGGCCATCATCGAATCGCAGTACCTTGACCCGATGATCGCAGGGACCGTCAGGATTCAGTCGCACGACAGCCCGTCCGTTGATTACTTTGCGCCGGTTAATGTTGAAATCAATTTCATCTTCTGCGTAGCCGATCGTTACTGGTCGCATTTTCCCCACAGCAGCGCTGGCGGCCTGGCCGATTTTCTCGACCATCTCGCGACTCCATGCGGTCTCACGCGACCAACCGGGGCCGGAGTGATTATGCGAGGCTGCGACCATGATGTTTTCGCGAGGCGTCTCGGTCTTGCTGGTGACAACGTCTCGTATTGCC
>CAIWEX010001232.1 GCA_903911795.1 uncultured Schlesneria sp. | reverse complement strand
TGTCACTTTCACAAGTCCACGTTGACCGTTTCTCAGGACTCCTGAGTGGACAGCAGCGGTGGCCAGGTTCGAGTCGTATGTGTAAACCTCCGTCCCCCAGGCGGAATTCGCGGACGAACCTACGACTTCGAAATAGAACGACTCGCCGATTCGATTCACGAAATTCGAAAGCGTCCCTGGATCAGGCAACGCATTCAGCTGAGCAATTCTCAACTGACGCAGTACATCTCGAATCGCGACCGCTTCATCAAGCTTCGCGTCGCGCGTGTACGAATCTTGTAACGCTTGCAATGCGACAATCAAAGTGCGTCGCTTGATTTGTATATCTTGCTCTGCCTTGTCACGAATCGCCGCTGATTCACGGTCGAACCCCTCGATCAAGTTGAGAGCATCGTTCGGAATCGGTTCACAAATGACTGAGGGTGCAGGTGACGCTGTCCCCACGGTCGAACCTGGAAGTCCGGGAACGCCCGGGTATTCTTTCGAATGACAGACGGAGATTCTACAAATGATCAGCAGACCGACCCAGACAAATCGCGTCCTCATTTCTTTCTCCTTAACCCATGGATTCCCAGTCAGATAGACGTCTCGCGCATTCCCAAAACACGCGTGCTTGTGACGCATTCACAGGGGCTACAGTTCCCGGAAAATGCGGTTTATCCGACAGATCTTTCCGGACCAGACACGCTTCGCGCATCGATATGACCGCTGTCAACAGGCGACTTTCCGCAATCGAAGCCTTGGACATGACCCTCAGGATTCCAGTGCGAACGCGAGTATTCGCTTCACGCTTCGGCAGATTCTGCCGGGTAAAATCAATTGTCCAGACAACTTGCCAGATCCGTCCCATCTAACTTTGTTCGCGGAGGGGAAGTGGCACCCCGTGTGCTACTTCAGCGAGCGTGTGAGATGGTGACGGGATGTCGCCTCAATCGTGCCACGACGGTACGGCACGCAGGATCACACCTGTGCCTTTCGACTTGAGAATCAGTCCGCTGAGCGTCCCCTTCGCCAGTCCCTGGTTTTCAACTTTGGTACATCGGGTCCAACGTGTTTGTTGTCACGCCCCGTGGAGACGAGGTTGTCATGCGAAAACGAATGATTTATCGAAAGAGAAACCTGGCCGTCAGTGGTCAGGGCGAATCCGTGAACACCGGCTCACTTCCCTCGAACGAATCCCTGCACTCGCCGCGACGAATGTCGCTGACGGCACTGGTTCTGTTCGCGCTGGCGATCTGCCTCGTCTTGGATTGCTTCCGACGATTGAACGCCGCCGAACCAGCGACAGATGAACAACGTAAGGCCGCAGCCGTTGCTCTCAATTACAGTCGAGCCGCGCTGCACAGAATCCGCCGCAATCCCTCCGTTCGAGTCATGATCGAGGAACGCGAGAAGATTCTGAATCATCTGAATCTGAACGGGATCGCTGATGAAGAGGTGATGAAACTCTATGCAGGTGTCTTGGATGAGATCTCGCACGTTCAGATTGCAGAACGCGAAAAAGATGTGATTCAGGAGCAGTACGTCCGCTCGGTTCACCGCGAACTTGGCATCAACGCGTTCACACTCGCTGCCGAAGTGGCTACGGCTCAGTACTTCTCGGCCGTCAAAACAGGGGCCAACAGTTGGTGGGATCATCGCAACAAGACCGTCAGCAAGGAACTGGATCGATGGCAGGTCGATAAAAAATTGATGACGAGCGTCGTCGATAAGTCGACCCAGTTCCTCGACACCAGTTGGAAGATGGCGCGAGCAAAACAGATCCCCGATCGCTGGCTCGTCCGAAACGATGACCTCGACAAACTGGAAACTGCGTGGCGTGAAAACGACCTGGAAACGCGATCTCGAGTCCTGAAGCGAATGGCCGGTTTCATGGAGTGTTATCCTCCGTACTGGTACTACGTCGCAAGAACTCAGCAGATGCAGGGTCAGTTTGCTGCGGCTTCCGAAACGTATGACAAACTGGCGTCTCTGGGAGCCGGGCATTTCCGCAAGGACGAAATGCTCGCGGCCGCTCTGGCGAATCGCGCCTATATTCAATCGTATTACAAACAACCGGGTGCCGCTGAAACCGCGCTGAAGGCACTGGATTGCTCAACCGACGCTTGGGAAGCGAACCTGATTTGCGCTACGGTCTTGCAGAAGGCAGGCCGAAATCAGGATGCAGAAGATGCAATTCTGCGTAACATTGACGTCAACCTGGAACGCTCACAGAGCCGTGTCGCCTTGCTCGGTCTCTACTATCAAACGGACAATCGCCCGGAATTAGCCGCTCGTTTGACGGACCCGGAATGGGTACGAGATCTGCCAATTCCGCAACTGATCATGTGTGCTGCTAAGCTGTCGCCTGCGACCCCGCAACCCGTGGTCGAACAGATTCAATTGACGATGCAGGGAACCCCACGTTTGAATTTTGGACGCGACGATTTTCTGATCCTCGCCAGCCCCGCCTGGCAACTTCAGAATGCGACCGTGGCGTTGCATCTCGGTGACAGAACATTTACGAATCCGCGAGTCACCCCCGGCCGCGACTCGATGCTCGTCAGTTTTGACGGAATCGCCGAATTTGGTGGGCCGATCGCCAACACGTTCGACGATCAGGATGTCTCCATTACGATTAAGTACCAGAACTCAGCTCCGCTCAAATTGTCGCTCAAGTCAAGTGGCGCCGCGATGACGCCAGTTGATTCCTTAAGCGGACTGTCAATCGCCGGCCGAACACATCCGGTTTATCGTGCCACAGCACTGGAACAGAGCGACCTGAGGTTGTCGCTGAGATCAGGCCCCCCTGCCGAGATCACCGATATCATCGTCCCCGATGGTGCGACATCGGCAAAACCTGTATCGACCGAACTTCCCGTAACAGGCTCTGACCGCTGACTGATTGAAGCCTGATCCCGATATCCACGAACTGATTCTCAAACCGGGGGCAGTTCGTGAGATCGGGACTGAGTCGCGGGTAAAGTTTTTCGGTGGCGAAGGTGCCTGATAGTCGTGGTTCGCTCCGCGAACCAACGCT
>CAIWEX010001231.1 GCA_903911795.1 uncultured Schlesneria sp. | reverse complement strand
TCGTGGTTCGCTCCGCGAACCAACGCTTCCTGGTTGACACGACGTCTGAGAACGACGCGAGTATTTGAGTTGCCATAAGAAAATGCAGCGTTGGTTCGCGGAGCGAACCACGACTATCAGGCACCGGCACCCGCTAAAATCGTTACTCGCGTTGAGTGGCACCACCGCAATAACCATAATCGCGCACGGTCATATAGTTCCCAAACGACTCGGATTTCGAAGTCGCCTCGCCGGATTCGTTACCAAACGGTGAACGAAAATCAGCGACATTTGAACGGGGGGAATCGAGCCAAAATCGGCAATTGGCCGGAAGTTCCGTCATGTTCCGTCAAGGACGGCTTGCCGCCGGGTCGAAACAGAGATAGCATCTGGAATGATTGATGGGTTTCCCTGCCGGTCTTCCCGCCATTGAAGAAACGCCAAGCCGAATGCGTCGTCCCTCGCTGATCATTCTGTGTCTGATATTGGCTTCTGCCAACATGGCTAACGGTGCGGATGCCCCCGCAGCCGGAACGCGAGAACTGCACTTCGCGAATGACGTTGTGCCGATTTTCAGTCGATTTGCCTGCAATGCCTCTGGCTGCCATGGAAAATCGGAAGGCCAGGCGGGATTCAAGCTTTCTGTGTTTGGATTTGATCCGGCCGCGGACTACGTCGCGTTGACGCAGGAATCTCGCGGACGCCGGGTTTTGCCTGCCATCCCTGAAAAGAGTTTGCTGCTGCAGAAGATCTCCGGTGGGATGCCACATGGCGGAGGCGTTCGCATTCTGCGCGGAACTGACGAATACCGTCTGCTTCGCGATTGGATCGCATCGGGAATGCCAGTCGGGCGTGATGATGCACCGCACGTCGTTTCCATTCGTGTCACTCCGGCCGAAAAGGTGATGGCATTCAAGACGACAGAGAAGCTGAAAGTGACCGCAGTTTATTCCGACGGACACGAAGTGGATGTGACTCTGCATTCACGGTTCCAGTCGAACCGGGAAGCGATTGCGACGGTCGATGAAGACGGATTGGTCGCGGTTCAGGATGTCGCAGGAGATGTCGCCGTCATGGCCGCCTATCTCGATTCCAACGCGATTTTCACGGCCCTGGTTCCACGAAACGAAGAACTTCCCGCAGGGGCATTTCCCACCGCAATTAATGAAATTGACAGGCGAGTCGATGCCAAGTTGACTAAGCTGCATATCGTCCCATCACCACTTTGCGACGACGCCACCTACCTGCGACGAGTCTTTCTGGATCTTATTGGGAGATTGCCGACACCTGCCGAAGCACGATCGTTTCTGGCAGACACTCGCAACGATAAGCGGGCACGCGTCGTCGAAGGGTTGTTGACTCGTCCTGAGTTTGCCGACTACTGGGCACTCAAATGGTCCGATTGGCTGCGAGTCGACCGACAGTCACTGGGTCACAAAGGGGCGTATGCCTATTACAAATGGATCCGCGACAGCTTTGCGACAAACAAGCCGATGGATCAGTTCGCTCGTGAATTGCTGGAAGCGGATGGCATGGTAGCGGATCATCCTGCCGCCAACTTCTACAAGGTTGCCAAGGACCCAGGTGACGCGGCAGCCATGTTGTCGCAATCGCTGCTGGGTGTCCGTATTGAATGTGCCAAGTGTCATCACCATCCGTTCGATCGGTGGAGCCAGGACGATTACTTCGGAATGCAGGCCTTTTTTGTCCCGCTGACGTTCAAGAACACGCCTCGCGGTGAAATGTTGCTGGCGACGAAAAATGAGATCACCAAGCATCCGCGTTCCGGAGCCAGCATCTTCGCTCATCCGCTGGCAACACCAATGCCTGCAGCGAACCCTGAAGGGGAGCGTCGTCGCGTTTTGTCAGACTGGATGGTTTCGGCCAACAACCCGTTCTTCGCTCGGAATATCGCAAACCGCACGTGGGCTCATTTCGTGGGGCGTGGCGTGATCGAACCAGTCGACGACGTTCGCTCAACCAATCCTCCATCCAATCCAGAATTGCTCGATGCGCTCGCCAGCGAATTGACCAACTCGAAGTTCGACATTCGCCAGTTAATGCGATTCATCACAGCCTCGCGCACCTATCAGGCGTCGACTTCGGTGAATCCATCGAACCAGAATGACGAACAGAACTATTCACGTTCGTTACTGCGACGACTCGACGCGGAAGTATTGCTCGACGCCATCTGTGATGCGACCGGTGTCCCTGAGAAGTTTGACGGTGTCCCTGCCGGATCACGTGCGGTGCAATTGTGGGACAGTCAGGTCACGAATTATTTCCTGACTACGACAGGACGCCCGATTCGTACGACCGTTTGTGAATGCGAACGAGTCTCATCCCCAACCGTTGCTCAAGTGCTGCATACATTGAATTCGCCGAATCTGGAATCCAAGTTTGGTCACGATGCCGGACGGATCGTCCGGCTGTTACGAGATCACCCTGGTGACGATGCCGCAGTGATCAATGAGATCTATCTGGCGTTTTTCAGTCGACTGCCAGCCGATGAAGAACGAGCGTCTGCGATCAGCCATTTTTCAAAAGCAGGCCCGCAGCAGCGTCAGGCCGCCGCCGAAGACCTGGCGTGGTCGCTGTTGAACAGCCTGGAATTTGCCTTTAATCATTAGCCGACTTTCGCCCAAGGTGACACGATGCCACGACACTTTTGCGACGGATTCTCACGACGTGATGCACTACGGATTGGTGTCGCGTCGGCCCCGGGGTTTGGACTGACTCTCAGCGGGTTATTGCAGGGGCAGGCTGCGGCGGCAGAATCTGCGAATTCGTCGCGCGACAATGTCTCGTTGATCATCCTCTTTCTTAAGGGAGGATTGAGCACCATTGACACCCTGGACATGAAACCGCAAGCACCGGTTGAGTTTCGTGGTGATTTTGACCCAATCGCGACCAATGTCCCGGGGATTGAAGTCTGTTCTCATTTGCCTCGACTGGCACGTCACGCGGACAAATTCGCTCTGCTGCGTTCGTTCACCCATTCGAACTCTGACCATGGACCTGCAGACCATTGGATGCTGACAGGATATGCGCCGCGGGCTGGATTCAATCCCAACCTGAAGCCGAATAACCAGTATCCGTCGCTCGGTTCCATCGTCTCGCGATCACTCGGACCTCGCGGTTCGGTTCCTCCGTATGTCTGCCTGCCAAGAATGCATAGTTCCTGCGGCCCGGCCTATCTGGGGCCCACGGCATCGCCGTTTGTCGTCGAAGCCGATCCGAATGCACCGGACTTCACGGTTCCAGACCTGCTGCCGCCACTCACCGTCGACTCCAATCGACTCGATTCCCGCCGTGAGTTGCTGCAGACGGTAGACCGTTTTACGCGAACGAATGAAGCCAAAGCGAACTCGGCTGCACTCACCACGAGCACGTTTCGCGATAAAGCGTTCAATCTGATGGTCTCACCGCAGACGAAGGCGGCCTTTGATATCGGGGCTGAACCGGATGCCTTGCGTCGCGAATACGGTCGCCACTCGCTGGGGCAATCCTGTCTGATGGCCCGCCGACTGGTCGAAGCAGGTGTTCGTTGCGTCACGATCGATCATACGAACTGGGACACGCACTATGACAACTTCAATGTCCTGAAGAACGACTTGTTGCCACATCTCGATTCAGGACTGACAACGCTGCTACGGGATCTTCACGACCGCGGACTGAACGAGCGTACGATGGTGGTGGTGATGGGTGAGTTCGGTCGAACCCCACGCGTCAATAAAGACGCGGGACGCGATCACTGGGGCCCGTCCAATTGCATCTTGTTGAGTGGCGGGGGCGTTCGGGGAGGAACTGTCGTTGGTGAGACCAACGCCCGTGGCGAAAAGCCGGTCGGAGACACCACAGGTCCTGCAGACCTTGCTGCAACCATGTTCGACTGCCTGGGAATCAACCCGGAACTGGAATTCCATACTGCTGAAGGCCGACCCGTCAAAGTCACAAACAACGGTCGAGTGATTCGAGAACTGCTGTAAAGTGGTGTCAGACGAGCGTCGTGAAAAGATTGCGTGCCTCGTGAGGCAATCCTGAAACGGATGCGATCCACATCAGTTATTGTTTCTTTGAGGGACTTTTGAATGCGAATCTGGAATCTGTTCCTGTTCACCGTTGTCGGGTTGGGACTCACAGCCTGTGCGTATGCGGAACATGATGGCAAAATCCAGATTCTGCTGCTGGGAGACAGCACCACAGAAGGCAGCATTCCTCGACGCCATGTCCCGAAAGGACCGCATCTGGAGGACGTCATCCGCGAATTGCTCGCTGCCGAAAAGGACCTGCCGCCGACGAATGTGATCAATTTGGGATTGAGCGGCGAGTACATCCATGGGCTCTTGTCATCCGGCCGTTACGAAAAGTCCGTTTCCAAGTTGCCTGGGATAGATTACGTGCTGATTCGTTACGGGCTGAACGACAAAGGGAGACGTGAGAACTTCGATGAGAATTTTCCGAAAGACTATCACGATCTGCTGGAGCGACTGCGCAAGGATCACCCTCAGGCGACCTTGATTGTCACAACGGTCATCCCCTATTTCGACGAAGAGAATTCCGCCCGGGTCAACAAGCTGAACGTCGAGGTCGCGAAAACCGAAGGGGTCCTCTTGTTCGACATCTATCCTCGCTACGCTGCGGAGTTGAAACAGGGTCCCAACATGCTGAATTACCGTCGATATCCGTTGGACAAGATTCCGGAAAGTCGTCGTGAATTCGTAAAGCCGTTTGTCGTAGCCGGAAACCCCGGAACCGTTGAAGTCCTCGACAATCGACTCGATGCTCATTTTGGGGATCTCCCCGGCTGGTACGGGGACCGACATCCCAATCTTGCCGGATATCATGTTATCGGTGACGAGACCGCCAAGTTCCTGGTTCCACTGCTGCGCAAGAAGTCGAAGTAGTGCGTCGAGTCTGGCCTCCCGAGTGGGATGTCATGACAAAACACGTCGTGCAGCCGAGTCGCTCAATTCTTGAGAGGCGCGTCGTAAGTCGAGAGTTCAATCTCTCCCAGGTCGTGCGTCCCACCAGCTGCCTTAGCGGGAACTTCGATCAAGATCGGGGTCTTTTCACGCTCAAAGCGGCCTTCGAGTTCGTCCTTCTTACCCATCCCTTCTTTCCAGTGGCGAACGGCAAGTTTGTAAGTCCCGGCTGGAATCCCTTTCCCGGGGCCTCGAATTTCGAATTTGCCGTCCTTGTCCGCACGGGAATTCTCATCAGATCCTTTTGTCCCAGGGGCCGGAATCAACTGGATTTCTACCATGCCCAAGCCAATATCAGGGCGGACAAGTTCCATTGGCTTTCCGTGATAAACCAACCGCCCCTTCAAGATGACTCCCTGCGGAGTCTTCGAGTCACCGCAGCCAACAACCAGAGTCAACAGGACAATGAGCGAACAGGCGTGTCGTCGCAACTGCATAGTCAGGTTCCAGAAGGAGTCGCTGTAGAATGTCTGTCCAGACGGCTGCGCGACCCCGGTGAGAGATGGTCCCCAGTTGGAAAAACTGAGGACGCCGAGAATTCCTATCACATGATCAAGTAAGCATTGGTATCAAGGAGGTGAAACGGGTTGTCCGTCGTTACGCCGCCCCAACAGGTTGAATAGATTTCCATCAATGTCGTAACTGATCGATCGCACAGAACCATCGGCGAACAGTGCATTAAACATTTGCGTGTGGATGGAACCAAATCGTTGTTCACCCCATCCGCCATTGTTTGAATCAACGCGAGGTTGGACATTCGTGAAGCGAATGACATCGTGGTCCCAACCTGACGTATACCCTTCATTATCGTCCCCCTGGTAATTTCCTAATGCTCGGTCATCCAGGCGTTTTTCCCCGAGGGCAATAACATTTGACGATCCGTCGAGCATGTCTCGGAACCGCATGACAGTGCCGGTCTGATCATCGTTTGTCTGTGTGATGAATCCATCTGATCCTGCTCCACCATTTCCCGCATAATCCGTCGTTCCGTGAGGGTAAGTCCCTACCGGGTCGTACCAGGAGCCTGTCGATGGCAGGGCCGTCGGTGATCGCCGCGACGGACAATACATTCCGGGAATTACCGCTGAAATCATGACCTGCTGCTGAGCCGCTACCGTTGTCTGGCTACCACCTCTCCAGACAATCGCCTGTTCGATGTACGGCAGAATCTGGTATCCCCATCCGGCGCGCTGGCGCGGTGCGGCTTCCGGCGTTCCTGCCGACACCATGTCCGGAGCCCGCCACCATCCGCTACCACCTGATGGGAAGAACGTATAGACATCGTGGTGATTATGAAGCGCCAGCCCGAGTTGCTTCATATGATTACGACACTGAGTCCGGCGTGCTGCTTCACGTGCCTGCTGAACAGCGGGCAACAGTAGTGCGATCAGAACCGCGATGATGGCGATGACCACCAACAATTCGATCAGCGTAAAACCTGCACGAGTCGGCAGGACCGACCCCTGGCGCATGCGCATGCGTTGCATGGAACACCCCTTTGACAAAGGAAAACGAAATAAAATCAACGCCGACGACGGCAAAATTCGGCATCGACGTTACAGAAATGAAAGCTGATATGAAGCAGAATCAGACTAACGACACGCCGATTGTTGTCAACTCCCCTAGGCTAAGACAGAACAGGGAAAGTGGCGTGTGGGGTTATACATCCCGAAACAAATCATACAAAAAGGAAATCGCTGGACTTCCGAAAAGCCGTATGGGCTCTGGAAATCCAGCGATCTTCGTTCATCAAACTGCTTGGGAAAGTGCTACTTCGGCATTGCAGGAGCCGGTGGAAGTGGCGACGGGCTGGGGGCTTCAGGAGGAAGCGTCGGAGCATCTTCCAGCACTGGAGCATCCTCAGTTGTCGGCGTATCTTCCACCGGTGGAGCGAGTGGAGCCGGAGCCGGTGCCGTAATCACAGGTGCCGCGGCCGGCATTGGCTTGGCCTCGGTCTCATCGGGTAGCAGCGCAGGTGCTGGCGATGGAGAAGGAACTCCCTTGGCGGGGGTCACTGGGAGGGGGATCCCTGACAGGGACGGTAGACTCGCCGAAGCATTTGGATCGACGGGTTTTGCTGCTGGAGCCGGTACAACCGGCGTAGCGGCTGCCGGGTCTGTCGGAGCAGTTGTTGCTGGAGCGGTGGGGGCTGGTGTCACTGGGGCTGGTGCCGATTGCAACGAAGGAGTTGCGGGTGCAGCAGGTGTCACAGCAGGGGCTGCAGGTTGAACTGTTGGGGGTTGTGGCGTTCCAGCGGGAGTGGCCTGGGTCGGTGCCGCAGGTGGCTGAACAGTGGGTTCGACCGGCTTGACTTGCGAAATCGGTTGCGCAGGAACCTGGGCCGTCTTTTGAACGGGGGCGGTATATGGCCGAGTCGCAACATAGACTTTCGGATCATCAACGATCCACCGAGTGGACCAGGTTTTTCCGTCGTCCTGGTTCACAACGTTGAAGAAGAAGGTGCTGGTATTCAGGCACTTGTACCCATACGGATAGTTCGAATACAGGTGATCTTTCGAGGTGAGGTTAGCGACCCCTTCGTGACCATAGTAATGCACTTTGCCGTCCGAAGTGATCGTCATTCCCAGCGTCCACCATCCGGGTCGGGTGATCACCGGGCCAGGAATGTCTTCACCTCGTTCACCTGATCGAATCAGGATTGTCGCGGTATTTTCTGTTGTGTGCTGTGGGTGATTCTTACCGTTGAACTGGATAAAGAATCCTGGCCAGTATTGCTCGACTTCGCGTGAGGTCCCCCCCGTGCGAAACAGTTTGCCGACCTTGGTTGGCTTATTGATGATGGTCTGGCAATCTGCCCGGAATCCGAACGAACTGCCGACACGTTGCTCCCACGATTCAAACGGAGGAACATAGACTCGCACGACATAACTGGGCGTCCAGTTTGCCGGAAGCATGTAACCGAGCTTCTGGCTGACGTTGGCAATCAAGTCGTCCTGCTGAAACTTATTGGACAATTGTCCTGGAATCCCAGAGTACAGTGTCTGAAGAGCCAAGGCCCCTTTGCTTCCAGGCAGTCCCCCTTCGGGTGTCTCGACCCGCTTTACAAAGTCGGGGGTACCACGGAATGTGCTTTCGAACCACAAACCGTTGGTGGAGTACCCGGCTGGCTGGCGGTCCACCTTGTCGATGTTCGTGCTCGCCTTGGGAAGGTTCAGCACGAAGCTCCAGTTGGCATCTTCAAAGTCATCTGCCAACTCGGTCAATTGCTGACCCGTTCCAGGAACAATTTGAGCTTCTACTGGAGCATGCCAGCCAAAAATGGCCGCAGCAAACAGCAACCCAATCGATTTTTTCACCGGCATAATGAGGCATCCTCTCCCTCGAAGGTCGAATCCATTCGTATCTACCGAAGTCAAAAATTTGGCTTCCACCCCGTAAAGTCGTTGCAGTCGTTAAAGTTGAATGCGACTTTTCCGTCTGGGTCGAGCGTAGTGGCTACACTTCAGTGGAACTTGTTGGCAGGAAATAACTTCGGCGCAGTGTGCACCCGCTGTATCGGACTGTCGCAATGATCCGGTTGAATCAATTCTCTTGTGCCTGCAACGTCTCTCAGGCAGGGACTCGATGACCGTGCGGATGGTTGTTGCGGTGAGTGCCACTCAACGCGGGTAACGATAATCGTAGCTGAATTCGTGAGAATTCAGGGATTTCCAACCGCTCTCCGAACTCACGAGTTCGGCTACTGGTGTTTTTTCTACTCAAAATATCGTTACC
>CAIWEX010001230.1 GCA_903911795.1 uncultured Schlesneria sp. | reverse complement strand
CGGGATCAGAAGACCATGGAAAAGCAGGCCACATTCGATGGCAAGACCACCAGTTCCGACGGTCGCTATGTCGCCAAGCACGGCCGAATCATCGTCACGACACCGCCTGAAGGTCGACGCGTCCAGCAGATGTGGACCACGCGTGAGTTTCCCAAGAACTTCACGATGAAACTGGAGTTCCGAGCCACACCGAATGCCGACAGCGGTGTCTTCATCCGCAAACCTCAATTGCAGTGTCGCGACTATCCGATTGCTGGTCCTTACAAGGAACTGAAGAACTACAAGGCTCAGGACTGGAACGAAATGGTTGTGGTGGTGAAGGATAATGTTGCCCACTGCACCTGCAACGGCGAAGTCCTGGAAGCGGCATTCAAGCTTCCTGAGACAGGGCCGATTGGTCTCGAAGGTGACTGTGGCCAGATGGAATACCGTCGCATTCGGATCATGGAGCAACCGTAAGACCATGGGTTCATCGCAGCCTCACTATCAGACGGACTTTCCATCAGGCGAGTTTGAGCGACGACGCGAACGCATTTGCCAGGAAATCGGCGATGCCAGAGCGGTCGTCGCCGGTGGCCCCGCAACAGGGGCGTTTGATCTGTTTCGACAGACGAACGAGTTCTATTACCTGTGCGGGGTCGAAGTCCCTCACGCTTATCTGATGCTCAACGGCAAGATGAGGTGGACGACGCTTTATCTGCCTCGACGGGACGCAAAGCTCGAACGAAGCGAAGGGGCTCAGCTCAATTCCAGCGATCCTGAATACGTCTGCCGCGTGACTGGTGTCGATGAGGTTAAACCGCTCGAAAAGCTGGCCGAAGACATTCGCGAAGCCAGTCGAATCTTTACGCCTCACGCCCCCGCCGAAGGGCGTGAGGCGTGTCGCGATACGCTATTGCACGCGCGCCATCAGATCGAGTCCGATCCCTGGGACGGGCGACCGTCCACCGAGCAATGGTTTCGACAGAAGCTTGCCTCAGCTGCACCACAAGCCGAATTCCACGATCTTTCACCGATCCTGGACGAGATGCGGCTGATCAAGAGTCCTCGCGAGGTTGAACTGATGCGTCGAGCAGGAAAGCTGACGGCGCAAGCGGTGATCGAAGCGATGAAGATCACTCGGCCGGGACATTTTGAATTTGAACTGGGAGCCGTCGCTGACTATGTCTACCTGCGCAGCGGTGCCAGGGGGCCCGGTTATCGACCGATCATTGCCAGCGGCCCCAACATCTGGAACGCCCACTACTATCGCAACGACCGCCTGATGCAGGCGGGAGATCTGGTTCTGATGGATTACGCTCCCGATGTGAATTGTTACACCAGCGACATTGGTCGAATGTGGCCCGTCAATGGAACTTATTTGCCCGTGCAACGCGAACTGTACGGGTTCGTTGTTGAGTATCAAAAAGTCTTGCTGAGGGTGATTCGACCGAAGCAGACTGTCGCGGAACTGGCACAGGAAGCGGCTGAAGTCATGGGGCCGATCTGGGCCGAATGGGCCTGGTCCAAACCGGAGTATCGCGAAGCGGGAAAGAAGATGATCGAATCGGAAGTCGCGTTCACACATCCCGTCGGGATGGCGGTTCACGACGTCGGGGCCTACAAGCAGGCTCCCTTAGAGCCGGGCCTGGTCTTCGCCCTCGATCCGCAGATGTGGGTTCCGGAAGAAGAGCTTTATATTCGCGTTGAAGATACGATTGTCGTGACCCCGGACGGTGTCGAATCACTGACTCGGTTGGCACCCTTGGAACTGGATGCAGTCGAGCAATTGATTGCCGGACACTGATTCTGCGATGCCTGATGTTCAATCGTTTTCACGACGAAACGAAGTACGGCATTCAGGAACAGGCTTTTGGAAAAGCCTCACAATTACTGACGACCAAAGATTCGAAGGACATCTCCATGATCCGCAATTTAGTCGCGGCCTGCTTACTTTTCGGTACTGTTTCGTCTGCGGTCGTCGCTCAAGACATGCCTCTGTCGCAGGTCTTGATTGATGGCGAAGGATGGCAACTGGTGGCGGACGGGTACAAATTCACCGAGGGTCCTGCCGTCGATAAAGATGGTACGATTTATTTCGTCGATGTTCCCGCAAGCCTGATCTTCAAAATTGGCACGGATGGCAAACCAGCGGTCTGGGCAAAGGATACGGGGAAGGCGAGTGGCCTGATGTTTGGCCCGGAAGGAAGGCTGTATGCCTGCCAGAGTGAAACAAAAAAGATCGTCTGGTACGACCGCGACGCCAAGCCGACCGTGCTGGCCTCGGATGTTCCGTGCAACGACATCATGGTCGACAAGAAGGGAGGCGTTTACGTCACCGATATGGGAGGCAACCAGGTCTGGTATGTGTCACCCGACGGGAATAAACGCGTCGTCGCGAGCGGATTCAAACCAAACGGTCTGACATTGTGGCCCGATGGGGGAACTCTGGTCGTTGCGGATTGGGAAAGCCCTCATTTGCAGACCTTTCGCGTCGAACCCGATGGAAGCCTGAAGTTTGGCGAAAAATATTATGGCCCGCTGCAGATCCCATCCGGTCAGAAACTGCCAGGCTCCGACGGAATGACCGTGGACGATGTTGGGCGACTGTACGTAGCCACGCACGCTGGCTTGCAGGTCTTCGATCCCACAGGTCGCCCCTGCGGCGCGATCTTGAAACCACAGGTTAGCTTCCTGTCCAACGTCAAATTCGGCGGCGAGAAGTTTGATACGCTCTACGTCACTTCGACAGACAAGGTTTACAAGCGAAAACTGAAGACAACGAGCACTCCATACTTCGCACGGTTGGCGAAGTAGAGGAAACGAATAGGCGGTACACCGGGCGGTCGTTCAAATCGACCAGAAGTGCACCGGTCGAGTTATCGCGTGGAACTGGCGAGGAAAACAATGCAAATTTCATCTCAAGGTCATTCCCGCAAGTTTCCTGGCTGGGTGATGTTTATTGCCTGCGGCATGTTTGCAACGGCGGCAAGTGCGGCCGACCCCTTGTGGGGTGCGAAAATGCTCAGCCTCAACGGGAGCGAACTCGGGGCGATTGCCAAGGGAGCGGAATCTCATATTGAGTCCGATGGTATTCTGCATGTCAGATGCCTGCGTGGCGTCGAATTTGGTTCCGTTGCCAAAGGAACAGACACGCTCGTGCGGGTGGTTGTCAAAAATGTCTTCAACGAAGAGATCCAGATCACCAATCTGAAATCGGGTTGTAGTTGCGTCTCGTGGGACGAATTCAAGAATTCGGCGGTTCCAGCGGCAATTGTGATTCCGAGTGGCCAGCAGCGCGTTTTGACGCTGAAAATGGACACCGTCCGGTTTGACGGCGAACGCAAGGCCAAAGCAACGATCTTCCTGATGGACACCGTTCACAGGCAAACAACGGCGGTGGAATTCCCCGTCACAGCGTTCATTCGCCCTGACATCGTGATGACTCCGGGTTCGGTCAATTTCGGTGCCGTTGCTGTCGGGAGTGGTGCGGAACGCAAAGTCGATATCCATTACGCCGGCAGAAACAACTGGAAGATTACTCAAACGAGAGTCACGAATCCGAATCTGGCGGCTGTTGTGAAAGAGTTGCCTCGTTTGAATGATGGGCAGGTGAAGTATGAACTGCTGGTCACTTTGAAACCCGACGCTCCGGCCGGGACAGTTCGAGATCAACTGGTCATGCTGACCGATGATGCGAACAATCCCCAGATTTCAGTCTTGGTCGAGGCAACCGTCGAAGCGGATATCACAATTACAGATCTGCAGTTTGGTACTCTTGCACCAGGTCAGTCCAAGGCTGTCAACCTCATCATTCGCGCCGGAAAGCCCTTCAAGATTGAAGAGCTGTACCGCGAGAAGAAAGCCAATGCGAAACTTCAGGACGACGCATTCAGGGTGAAACTCAGTACGGCAGTTGCAACACTTCAAACTCTTCCCGTGACGTTCACTGCCCCCAATGTTCCAGGGGCATTTGAAGAAGTTTTCTACGTCAAAATCGCAGATCGACCACAGCCGATTCCGTTCAAAGCGCGCGTCAGAATCCTGGAACAGTCGGGTGCAGCAAAGCAATAACATCCATTCCGTATGTTCCACGTACTTCTGTGGCGAGAGACACGATCAGGTGTCATCCGATGGATGGCCGACTATACTACCACGCCACTCGGTTGACGCTGCCAGCGTCCGTTGAGTGAATTGGTTTTTCGAAACATCTCCGGCTGATGCTGGCAGCATTCAGTCCATCAGGTTTGAATAATGCTCTGGATTGCTGTCGCTTCGCGTTGGATTCATGTCGGAACCGCCATTGTTCTTGTCGGCGGTCTGGTCTTTCTTCGGTTTGTGCTGGGACCCGCAGCAGCTCAACTCCCCGACGAAGCTCATGCACGTCTGCGGGAGTTGGTCACCGCAAAATGGAAGAAATTCATTCACGGCGGTATTGCGCTGTTCCTGATCAGCGGCTTTTATAACTATCTTGTCGTTCTGGCCCCCTTACACAAAAAGGAACCCCTGTACCACGCTTTGATCGGTACCAAGATCCTGATCGCGTTTGTGATCTTCTTTCTGTCGTCCGCATTGGTCGGACGGTCAAAGTCATTTGCGGGGATGCGTGCGAATCCGAAACTCTGGCAGGGAATCATTTTGGCTCTCGCTGCCGTTGTGGTCGGAATTTCCGGATATGCCAAGGTCGCCCTGAAGGGAACGCCGGTATCAGCAGTGACGAGCGCTTCAAGCGTCGAATAGCAGGATTACCTTCCTGTATTTGAAGCGCCAATGCTGGATCAGCGGTGGCGGAACCGCATTCCAAGAGTTGTAAGTTGTTTTTTATGGGCAGGTTGCGGTTTTGATGTTCGGGGTGCTTTGTCGCGTTTGTTACCATGTTGAGCTCGTTTGCACGTTCGTGACGGGATTTACGTTCGGCATCGCGAACCCGTTATTTCAACAGTTCGAACACGGGGTTTGACTGGCATCAGAATCGACGGCAAGACTGACCACGCCTGAGCCTGAGGTGAAGCAGAGAGAAGTCGGGGCGCACCCGCTTTTGGGGAAGTTCCCGCTAATTCAAGTTACGCAGTTGGGACTTGGCCAGTAATTGCCAGTTCCTTTTTCCCTTCGCGTCCTTCGTTCCCTTCTGTTCAAAACGGACATGTGTCAGACGCCGAATGCCACGGCATGCGCAACGCCTTTCAAAAAGGGAAGACATTGAACAGAAGCGAACGAAGGGAACGAAGAGGAAAAGGTGAGAACCTCGCCCGCAATCGTAACTTTGGTTTGCCCCTTTGTTCCAATCGCTGCCTGCGATTCAAAAGCAAATCCGGAGAGCAGTTGGGACTTGGCCAGTAATTGCCACCTCCTTTTCCCCTTCGCGCCCTTCGTTCCCTTCTGTTCAAAACGGACATGTGTCAGGCGCCGAATGCCGCTAAAGCGCATTCCGTTTCGGGGACTTCTGCAAAGCCAGTGCGCCCGCAACACGTAATTCAATATTGATCCGTTACGTTTGAAGTCTTTCTTTGTAACTCCTGCATTCAGCAGATGTACTGGATTTCGCGACGGCTGGAACGTCTCTTGAAACCTGACGAGAAATTCCTGGAATCCTTCACCTGAAATCTATGAAATGTGAACTTTTTCTCTGATCCAGGTGTCTAAGATCTACGTTGACCATCTGTGTGGCGCGAAACCCTTCGCAAAATTCAGATTTCGGTCTTCCAGCGTTTTTTGAAGTCCTGGCGTATACAAGGCGAGTCAAGAGGCATTAGTTTTGCATATGCTCAAGGAACGGTTTCGCTTGGTGTCAGATTAACAATCTCTGCCAATGCATTTGATCGGTGACGGTGTAGGGCTGGTTCACTACCAGCAGGAGGTCAGCACCATGTCCCTTTATCGCAATCCCGCCCTTCGACAGTTGAAGGACCAGCAGATCAAGTTCGCTCCCCGTGACGCTCGCCTGAAACAGATTGAGCGAGCCGAATGGTTGCTGAACGAATTGGACCCCGCTGGGACGTATCGTTACCCGGAACTGTGTGAAAAGATCACCAGTTATCGCGGTGAAATGTATCCCGATCTGGTCCTTACCGGCGAAGAGGCTGTGCATGATTTGCGCTGTTTCGTCGAGGATCTTTCGGACAGCGCCGAGATCACCGTTGAAAGCGCCGGGGAAGAAGTTCTGACAGTGATGGATGTCAGCCGCCGCTACAACGTTTCGACAAAAACGGTTTCACGCTGGCGTGATAAAGGATTGGTCAGTCGGCGATTTTTGCTCGCAGGACGCAAGCGTGTCGGTTTTTTGAAGTCGTCTGTCGAAAGATTCGTCAACAAACATTCCGAGGAAGTCGATCGCGGCTCCAAGTTCACGCAAGTGACGATCGACGAACGTGAAAAACTGGTGGAACGAGCTCGTCGCCTGGCTCAAGCTGGCGGATGTCCCACAGAAATCAATCATCGGTTGGCTCGCCACTTCGGCAGATCCCCCGAGACCGTGCGTTACACTTTGAAGAATTTTGACCGCGAACATCCCGAGACGGCCGTGTTTCCCAACGCCTCCAACAGCTTGTCGAATGACCAGAAGCGAGAAATCCATCGCCGGTTTACGCAAGGAGTGGCCGTCGAAGTACTCGCCAACGATTTCCATCGCACGAAGACCAGCATCTATCGACTGGTCGCGGAAGTGCGTGCTGAACAGATTATGACCCAGCCGATCGATTTCATGGATGCTCCTGATTTCCACGTCGAAGGTGCCGACGCGGTGATTCTGGCTCCTCCTCCGGCGTCAGACCGAAAGGTCTCGGCGGTGAAGGCTCCTCCTGGCCTGCCTCCTTACCTCGACAGCCTCTATGCGATTCCGCTGCTGACCAAAGACGAAGAAGTTTACTACTTTCGCAAGATGAACTACCTGAAGTTCAAGGCTTCGGAACTGAAGAAGCAGCTCGATCCTGCTCGTCCTAAAACGCGCGACATGGACGAAGTTGAATCACTGAAGCAACAGGCTGACGAAGTCAAGAATTTCCTGATTCGCAGTAATCTGCGACTGGTCGTGTCAATCGCCAAAAAGCACATGAAGCCCAACGTCAGCTTCTTCGAAATGGTGAGTGACGGGAACATGTCGTTGATCCGGGCGATCGAAAAATTCGACTTTACCCGTGGCTTTAAGTTCTCAACCTACGCCAGTTGGGCGATCATGAAGAACTATGCCCGGTCGATTCCGGCCGAGCATACTCAGATGGATCGCTTCCGGACCGGCAGCGACGAGATCTTCAGCCAGTCGTCCGATCCTCGCAGTGGCGGCCTGACTGACGAAATCGTCAATCACAAACAGCACGAAGCGTTGATGGGAATCCTGTCCCAACTGACGCCGCGTGAACGAGACATCATTATCGCTCGTTACGGCCTGAGCGAAGGGGCGGCCCCTCAAACCCTCGAGCAGGTTGGTGCGAAACTGGGCGTGACCAAAGAACGTATTCGCCAGTTGGAAGCCCGAGCACTGGCACGATTGCGAGAGATCGCCGAAACCGAACATCTGGATGTTCCTGGCATCTAAGAATCTGTTCGCCTTGCCGACAGACAATTCCGTGGGGTACGCTTTCGAGCGTGCCCCACTTTTTTTGTATTCTGCCCCGTTGGTCCAACGGAGGTCGAAGTAACGATACTGAGGTTTCAGTTGCCTTCGTCGTCTCGCATCTATTTGGACAATGCCGCGACTTCCTTCCCGAAACCGGAATCGGTTTATGCGGCGGTCGATGACTATCAGCGACGCATTGGAGCCGCGATCGGTCGAGGAACCTCACGCGAATCCATCGAAGTTCAACGCATTGCCGATAAATGCCGCCAATCGGCATCGCTGACCTTGGGAGCCGAAGGCCCCGACCGAATCATCTTCACATTTAACGGAACCGACGGACTCAATCTGGCTCTCTTCGGCCTGTGCCGTCCGGGGGATCATGTCATAACGACCGAGTTTGAACACAACTCGGTTTTACGCCCCTTACGGTGGCTCAAGGATCACCGAGGTGTCGACGTCACTCTTATTCGGCCTGGCCCCGACGGGCAAATCGATCCGAGTGACGTCCGAAAGCAGATTCGCACGACAACACGTCTGATCGCAGTTCAGCATGCCAGCAATGTGACCGGAGTTGTTCAACCCGTCGAAGCGATCTGCGAACTGGCCCGCCAGACTGGCATACTGACACTGGTGGATGCGGCACAGACGGCCGGACATTGGCCGATCAATCTCTCCGGGCTTCCCGCAGATCTTCTCGTTTGTCCCGGCCATAAAGGGTTGCTCGGCCCCTTAGGAACCGGACTCGTTTACGTTCGTCCGGGACTGGAACACGTGCTGGAGTGTTATCGACTTGGTGGCACTGGGACTCAAAGTGAGGACGACCGCCAACCAGATCAGATGCCTGACCGGTACGAAGCGGGGAATCACAACGCGCCAGGGCTGGCCGGGCTCGGTGAAGGCCTGGCGTTTGTGCGCGGCCGAACCATCGACGCGATCCGCCAGATAGAAGCAGAACTGATTGAGCGACTGGTCTCAGGCCTTAGGGCTTCCCCCGGCGTCACAGTTTACGGACATCAGCCGAAAGTTCCGCACGTCGGAGTGGTCGCGTTCAATGTTGACGGCTTCGCTCCGCAGGAAGTCGCTTCGATTCTGGATGAGACGTTCGGCATCCAGTCCCGTGCCGGACTGCACTGCGCTCCTGGCGTGCATCGATTCCTGGAAACATTCGACCGAGGTGGCACGGTTCGATTCAGTGTCGGAGTTTTTTCAACGGCGGATGAAATTGACCAGGCCATAGCCGGTGTCCGCGAACTCGCGATTTGCTCGCTTTAAGGTTTGGAAATGTGCGGCAGCATTGCCCGCGCAACGATTGAAATTCTGCTATTCAAGTACGGCCAGCACCGTGCCACGGGCATCCCGTTCTGTCGCGATTCGAACCTGAGTTCCCTCGCCGTTGAATTTCGTTTTCAGATATCCCAGCGCTGCAATCATTCCCTTGGCATCCGGCGTGGGAGCCACTGAAGTGACAACACCTGCTTCGTCATCCTTGTCGGCCACCAGAAGGATCGTTCCTGCCACAGGCAGGCATCCAGGTCCAAACGCGATGCGCCGCAGTTCACGATTGGTGTGCCCCATGGCGTCCAGGCGCGCGATCGGTTCCTGGCCAAGGTAACATCCCTTCGTGAACGAAATACACTGGCGAGTCCGAGCGACTTCCTGAGCCAGATTCTCATCGCTGATATCACGGCCATACACCGGGAATCCCGCTTCAATCCGCCGGGCTTCGAATTCCTCAGCCGTACCGTTGATACAGCCAATTGCCATCAGGCTTTGACGCATTGTCTGCAAAAATTCACTCCCGCCTGAAATCAGGAATCCCGGTTGGTTCAACATATCGACCCGCCGCACATCGAACGGATTCCCAAACGCTTCACGAGTGACGTTGCCATACATCGCCAGTCCCTCATCCAGCATCAACAATTGAGCGGCGTGCGTTCCTGTGACGAGCAATTCGCCATGGTCCTTCGATTTACCGATCAGATTCACGTCCTCACGGATCACGTACCGATCAAGATGCCCGATAATCGCCGCTTCCTGCCCCGGAACGGTATCGAGCCACAAGGAACTGGAAGTGGCGAAGACAAACAAATGTCCAAGCACCCGTCCCTTGATGTTCGTCAAAAAGGCTTCGCAACCCTGACCGGGCTGCAATGACTGGATGTCGTTCGTACAAAATCCGTGCAAGAATTTCGCACGATCAGCACCTGTGATTTCGATCTGTGTTCGGTCACCCAGATCGTACACAACGACGCAATCGTGCAAGGGATTTTCAACTGACATATGTATCCGTTTTTCGGCGTAAAGTTTTCGTCATTTCGCGTGGAATGAACAACCGTGGTGTTTCCAATTATCAACGGATGTTCAGTCTCTCCTGCGCTGCAGCAATGATCAATGCTGCGAACGTATTCGCAATCGGCTTTGCAGTGTCCCAACCACGGATTGAGAGACTCGCGTCAACGGCCGTTCTGGCTCGCTTTCGCTCAATAGTCGGCAATCGAGCCGTCCTTCAAGATCCGTCCGGGCCATTTGTAATTCTGCGGCTTCTTGACCGCTTCCTCCAGATTCTTTTCGTCGACTTCAATCCCAAGGCCGGGGCCGCCGGGAAGATTGACGTAGCCTTCGGCATCGACCTTCCAGTCCATCCGCATGATGGTTGCCGGGTTGAAGCCGCCGTTGTCGGGATAGAACTCGTGAATCAGGAAGAGTGGAACGGCAGCCGTCACATGCAGGCTGGCTGCAATTCCCAGGTTGCTGGCTGTGCAGTGCGGCGCGATCGGGACGAAAAAGGCTTCGGCCAGCGTCGCAATCTTCTTCATCGACGTGATGCCCCCCGTGTGGCAGCAGTCGGGTTGCAGGATGTCCAGGCAGCCGTGCTGCAGATACGGCAGCATCTCGTAGATCGTCCGATCTCGCTCGCCTGCGGCCAACGGAATTGCGATCTGTTCCTTCAGCCGCTTGAAGACTTCGATATTCCCCGGCACGGCCGGTTCTTCAATAAACAATAGGTCATATGGCTTCAGTGCCGCGGCAAGTTGAATCAGCGTCGCAGGAGGGACTGCGCTGTGAGCGTCAAACATGACCGCTCCTGCAGGACCGACCTGCTCGCGAGCCGCCTTGATGGATGCGACGATCTTTTCGATATCGGCGGGTGTTCCACTCTGTTCGAAGAGACCCGGTGGCGGAACTTTTTTGGCTTGCGGAGTGTGGTAAACCCGGATGCGATCACGTGTCGGACCACCCAGCAATCGATAGACAGGGACTCCCCACAGTTTCCCGGCGATATCCCACAGGGCCATATCGATCCCGGCGAGGGTGTGAATCATCAGGGCACCGCCCCGCATGTTGCGATGCGACCGAAAGACCTTTTGCCAGAGATGCTCGATCCGCGTCGGGTTTTCTCCATCGAGCAATTCGTACAGTGATTCGACAAGCACCTTGGCAACGCGTGGATCGACCCCCTTGATGTCGCCCCAGCCGACAATTCCGGCATTGGTTTCGATGCGTATGAAGACGTGAGGACTGACCAGATACGTTCGCAATGCGGTGATCCGCAAACTCGAGGCACGATCGACTACTTGATCGGCAGGATTCTGATTCGCGCCGATGGCTGCATTGAGCAGTGAATGACCGGCGGCAATCAAAGCTGCGGTCGAGAGCAGTTCACGTCGAGTTGGCATCATCGCTCCTCAATCAGTTCGAAATCTATTTGAGCTGATGATTATGATCCGGTACGGGCACGACGTGCCAGTGAGCTGACTCACTGATGGAGAGCAATCGTCATTTGAGGTTTGAAAAGATTGGCCAGCAGAGTTGCGGGAAGAATGTGCGCGATGGTTTTCCCAGTCAATCTGTCTGGCTACAATTTTCGCCAACAATTCAATCGCTAAGGTTTGTGACATCGAGATTCTGCAAACTGCATCTCATCCGCTTTGATTGATCAGACCACTCCACACTTGCCATCTTCGCTGGCACCATGCCGCAAGGAAACGACATGTCGGCACCTCAGAATGAGTTCACCAAGCTCGGATTCACCAAAACTTTTATTCTTCCGGCGATGTGGATTTTTCTGGTCCCGGCACTGTCGTGGATGTTCTTTCTCCACGCTCAGTCCCGCTTTGATGCCCAGGCTCTGGAATCAATCCTGCAGCAGATCCGGATTGACCAGAAGCTCTCAGAACAAGAACGTGCTCAGGCGACCGAGTTCTACACCAAAGTACCGGTCTCACAGTTAATGACCAATCCCGAATTTGCAGCACAGACCGACCCGACGGCACGATTCAACTATGCGACATTTCGCTGGATGATCCGTCTGTCGTTCCTGTCGATTGCTGCGGGGATCACCGTCTTTGTCGTTGCGGGGATTCTGGTGCTGCTTTCTTACAGGTCTCCGTTTGTCCAGTACCTCAGCCTGCTGGCAGGTTGGCACGTGCTACGGATTTACAGCGCCCTGCAGACGATTGTGATCGGAATTCAACTCGTTGCCCTTTCGTTCTGGGTCACGGCACTCTGGATGAACTTCTATTCGGTGAAGCTGATTGGAGTTGCAGGAATCCTGTCTGTTATGGGAGTTGGCGCCGTCCTGATCGCCATCTTCGCCCGCCCCAAGACCGAACAGACCGTTGAGGGGACGATTCTCGAACGTGACGATGCACCACGATTGTGGGAAGAACTCTCCTCGATTTGTGCCAAAGTAGGGGTAGACCCTCCCGATCAGGTGATCGCGGGCATCGACGACAACTTCTTCGTGACCGAGCATCCCATCACGATGAACGGCACACGCATGACGGGGAAGACATTGTTCGTCAGCCTGCCCCTCTTAAAGCAACTGCATGCGACGGAAGCCGACACCATTCTCGCTCATGAAATGGCTCATTTCAGCGGCCAGGATACTCTATACTCCAAAAGGATTTCTCCGCTGCTGATGAAGTACCAGGCCTATTTGAAGGGCCTTCATGAAGGTGGCATCTCGCTGCCCGTCTTTCACTTCATGGTCTGTTTTCGAGTCCTCTTTGAGTTATCGTTGAACTCGCTCAGCCGCAAACGTGAATTCCGCGCAGATGCCATCGCTTCGAAAGTGACGTCACCTCGAGATTCTGCGGCTGCACTCTTGCGGACGATGGCGTATTCCAAGTTTCGCCAGTCTGTGGAATTGGACCTTTTCAAACAGACAGAGGCGATGGAGAAGGCTGATGTCTCTGCCCGAGTCGAACAAGGCTTCCTGGACTATGCCGAAAAATTTGCCTCAGACCCAGAGATCGGCAAGATGGAAACAGCCCATCCGTTCGACTCACATCCCCCGTTGTCACAACGGCTGAGCGCCGTCGGGATCGAACTGGATGAGAATGTGGCTCGGTCTCTGCTCGCATTGAAGGGCGATGGGGGCTGGTACCGGATCATCCCCAATGCGGAAGAACTGGAGCGTCAGCAATGGCAGGCGTATGAAGATCGCTTTCGACAGTACCACGAACAATCGCTTCCCTATCGTTTTTTACCATCCACTCCAGAAGAGCAGGCTGTCGTCGAACGGGCGTTTCCACAGATCAGTTTTGAGGGAAAAGAGGGAACATTTGCTTTCGACTTCGAGAAGATTCATTACACAACTTGGATCACACCCATCCGTTTCAGTGAACTCGTCAGTTGCGTTAACAACGAGGGAACGCTGGTTTTCGAATACAAGCGAACTGTGGCGGACAAGAAAACCCTCAAGCTCAGTGATTTCACCAAGGAAGTCCAGGCTCAGGTCCTGGATGCGTTTGGCGGGTATTACGGACGATATCTGGCTGCAGACCAGTATCAAAAGGAACTTGCCGCCGCAAATGCCGTTGCAGAACAGGCGGACAACGAGTCGACCGAGTAAAATCTGAAGCGGGACACTGCGATGAGCTCACATAAGGACTTTTCCCGGCTCGGGTTTGTCAGCACCGTTGTCGTCCCATCGTTGCTCATATTTCTGGTTCCAGCCATCTCATGGATGTTTTTTCTCCATGCGCAGGCAACGTTTGACACAAATATTCGCACGGCACTCATTCGACAGCTTGAGGCGGACCCATCAATTCCTGGACCGGAAAGAGTCGCAGCGATCGATAAAATTGCGGGAACGCCGTTCTCGCAGATCTTGATCACTGACGAAGAATTCACATCAACGGTTGATTCGGATCTGCGTGGCCGATACGCCGTTTTTCGATGGATGATCCGCCTTTCGAAATGGTCCGTGTTTGCGGGAATTTCTGTCTTCCTTTTCGTGGGTTTATGCGTGCTGCTTTCGTTGCGGTCACCGTTTGTTCAATACTTCAGCTTATTGGTCGGATGGCATGCCCTGCGTCTGTACGGTGCGTTGCAGACAATCATTATCGGGGTTCTGCTCGTCGCGCTCTCATATTGGGTCACGGCGCTCTGGTGGGGCGTGTATTGGCAGCGATTGATCGTGATCGCGACTGCCCTTGCGTTCGGAGGAGCGGCAGCGGTCCTTGTTGCGATCTTCAGACGCCCCGCCGAGGACGGATCCCTGGAAGGGAAGATACTTGAACCGCAGACATCACCGGAACTGTGGAAACAGATCGAGCCGATCTGTGTCAGCGTTGGTGTGAGGCCTCCGGACTGGGTGGTTGCTGGTATTGCGGATACTTTTTTGTGACCGAGGCCTCGGTTATCGTCGAAGCGAAAAGATTGAGTGGAAAAACTCTGTTTATCAGCCTGCCGTTGCTGAAGCAGTTGCACACGTCTGAAGCAGACGCAATTCTGGCACACGAGATGGCACATTTCAGCGGAGAAGACACTTGGTATTCTCGAAGGATCTCACCGCTGTTGCATCGCTATGACGAATACCTCCATTCGTTGAAGGAGGGAATAACTGGAATCGTTGTCTTCTACTACATGGCGTGCTTTCGAGCTCTGTTTGAAATCTCGCTCTGCAGGCTGTCGCGCCATCGCGAGTTTCGGGCAGATGGCATTGCAGCACGAGTGACAACTCAGTCGGACTTTGCAGCGGCACTTTTGCGAACAGCCGCCTATTCCCGATTTCGGGCATCTGTCGAGCAGGACTTGTTTAGCCAGTCGCGGGTGATGGAGTCCGCCGATGTATCGTCCCGTGTCGAGACAGGTTACCTGGACTATGTCGCGACGTTTGCAACGGATCCCGATCTCGGAACGATGGAGTCGGCCCATCCGTTTGATACCCATCCTTCGCTGTCGCAACGTCTAAAAAGGATTGGAATCGAGCTCACTTCTGATTCGGCTCAATCATTATTGGAACGACCCGGCGATGGTGGGTGGTATCGAGTCATCCCGAATGCTGCCGAGATCGAACAGCAGATGTGGAAAGTCTACGAAGATCAATTCCGTGTGACTCATGAGCAGTCGCTTCCCTACCGGTTCCTTCCTGCGACACCCGAAGAGCAGGCGATTGTCGAGCAAGCGTTTCCCGTAATGAACTTCTATTCTGCAGATGGCAACGTCGCGATCGACTTCGAAAAAGTCGTTCATGCTCGGTGGTCTGCCCCGATTCGATTTAGCGAGATCACAGGTATGACGGGGATGTATCAGGATTTTGCGGAAGACGAAGTTCTGGAAATTCACTACAAGCGGATTGGAAAAAGCAGCCGTCAAATCAAGCTCGCAGGATTTGGTGCGGAGCAGAAGGGTGTGTTGAAAGATGTCCTGGAAAAGTATTACGGCCGTTATCTGACGGCAGTCAAATATCAGCAGGAACATTCAAACGTCACATGATCGTGCTGCGCCATCCGCGCCTGTGGTGTGTCATTCAAACCGAGGTGTCCCGACCAGGGAAAACAGGATCACCTCTTCACCTGTCAAGGTGCTGATGTCGTGGTGCATGCTCAGGACTTTCACGCCCGAGACTTCGTAGACAAGTGACTCGAGCATCGGGCGGGCGAGTTCCAGCAAGTGGTTTCGCGAGTCCTTGATCAGGTCTCGCCCTTTGTCGGCGGACAGCGATTTGCCGAGTTGCCGTTCGGCGAGCGTCAATGCTCCACGAATACGAGCCACCAGCAGGTCCTTGATGAAATGGGAGACGATCTGTTCGGATCGCCATCCCAGGTACTCTTCCTGAAAGCGAACGATTCCATCACAGATCGCCGCTTCGCTTTCCGCTTGAGTCAACATCCGTGACGGGCGTTTGTTTCGAATGCGTCGTGCCTCGTCCATCGGCAATCGCCCTGCGACGTTTGGCCGGGATACCATCATAGGACCTCGAGTGGTCGAACCCGCCGGGGCGACGGTCGGAACGACACTCTCCAGGACCTGTTTGATCGCATCGAGTGATGCCGGCTTGACGAGGAAATCGTCAAACCCTGCTTTCATCGCCTGGGCTTTGGATTCGTCACTCTTCTGGCCGGTAATCGCAACGATCTTGACCTTGGCAAAGTCTGACACCAGCCGAATCCGCTTGACGAAGCTGCAACCATCCATTTCCGGCATCAGCAGATCAACGCATATCAAATCCGGCTGAAACGTCGTCGCAACATCGAGCGCCTGGGCTCCTCCATACGTGACGTGGACCTGATGCCCCAGCGCTTCCAGAAGCAATCCGAGAGCATCTGCGCCATCTCGATTGTCGTCAACGATGAGTACACGTAATGATTTGTCGATGGCGTTCATTGATGAATATTCCTCGGTGCTATCTCAAGTGTTCGACGATGCTTATTTCACGCGTTCAGAAACATTCGCCAGGATCTGTAACAATTGTTCCAGGATCGCAGGCTTGACCAGATGATGATTGAAGCCTGCCTCAAGGGATGTCTGTCGATCGGAATCCTGACCGTAACCTGTCAGGGCGACGAGGATCGTCTCCTTGAGGTCCGGGTGCGTGCGAACCCGTTTTGCGACTTCATATCCATTCATACCAGGCAGGCCGATATCCAGCAACATCACGTCGGGCTTGAATGCGTCGGCAACCTCGATTGCCGCCAACCCGTCACTCGCCGTACGAACATTGTGACCATGGGCTTCCAGCAGCATCGAAAAGCTTAAAACGGTGTCGGGATTGTCGTCCACGACAAGGACACGCAAGGGACGCGATGGATGCAGACCCGCCGCAAGAGACGACATAGCCGAACGGGGAAGTTCTGTTGTTGGCAGCGGCAGTCGGATGATAAATTCGCTCCCTTTCCCCAAGACACTTTTTGCCTCCACCGTTCCACCATGCAGTTCTGTCAATCGGTGAACCAGTGCCAGGCCGATTCCCAATCCCCCTTGCGAACGGTCCAGGGATCGTTCGGCTTGAGTGAATAGGTCGAAGATGCGGGGCAACAGCGACGGGTCGATGCCGACACCATTATCACGCACACGAATGACCGCGCAGGGGTTCCCGCCAGAGCGACGTGAAGGAGCGATGACGACCTCGGCAAGTGAAGGAAAAGGCTTTGTGTGATCGAATGCGCCTCCATCCTCGGCACTCGATGTCTGATAGTCCGGCCCTACGAATCCCGAGTCTTCGGTTTCGACGGTTAGCCAGAGATGTCCTCCTTCGTCCGTGTATTTCGCGGCGTTGCTGAGAAGATTGACCAGGACTTGTTCGAGCCGAGCCGCATCTGCAAACAACCAGATCGGTTCTTCAGGAACGATCACAGACAAGTCATGTCGGCGCTGCGTGATCAGCGAGCGTGCCGTTTCGATCGCCCCGTTGACGATATTACTGACGGCACATCGTTCCAGGCGAAGCTGCACTCGACCTGTGGTAATGCGTGACACTTCGAGAAGATCATCGACAAGATGTTGAAGCTGTCGCAACTGTCGCTCGATAATCGACCGGGCCTGCTGCTGTATTCGGGATTCATTCCCCTGTTGCAGTCCCAACAGTTGAACCGCATTGGCGATGGGGGCCAGAGG
>CAIWEX010001229.1 GCA_903911795.1 uncultured Schlesneria sp. | reverse complement strand
TCCACCCGATCTCAGAAAACTTTCTTCCGACAATCTGTTGCGGCGACTTTTTGATCGACGCGAACGCGAGCTGATTCACTTCCGTGATGGCTCCATCGAGTCTAAGAACACAGACGAATGCCGCGAGGCCATCCAGAATCTGCCTTAAAAAATCACGCTCTTGTCTTAGCGCGAATTCGACTTGTTTGCTTTCCGTGACATCTCGCGCAAAGCAGTAGCCTCCCCCATCCAATTTTCGAGGGACAGTATGCCATGACAGCCATCGGTACGAGCCATCTCGACACCGGTATCGGTTTTCGAAACCAATAATCGGCTCACCCTTCACCATTCTCTGACCTGCCTCAATCGTGGAATCAACGTCATTAGGATGAACGAAATCCAACCACGGACGGCTCAACAACTCTTCGACCGACCACCCCAGGCATTTACTCCATGCAGGGTTCAGTTTCTCAAAGTGTCCTTTCGTGTCGGCAATACTGAGGAGATCAATCGCGTTGTTCCATAATTGCGTCAGTTCATCTTCCATTCGTAAGTCATCCGTAATGTCACGGCACTTGCCCGTGACACCGGCAACATTTCCTTGATCATCAAAATAGGGAGTTTTGAAGATTTCAAAGCTACGAGGGACTCCGTTGAGGTTGGCGATGATTCTTATTGTTTCGGGGGTTTTCGTTTGCATGACTCTTTCGTCGAACTCCCGAAGTTTTTCAGTATCTTCCGGGAGGAAGAAAGCGTTGTTGTCTTTTCCAACGATATCGATGGCTTTCGTGGAAACTGTCTGTTCAGCCGCTTTGTTGACGAAGAGATATCTCCCCTGGCGATCTTTCACGAACAGGGCATCGCCAACCGCATCAGTGGTGGCATGTAAGAAACGATTTTGTTCTATTAATTCAGCAAAAGACCGCATTCGGTCGGTCACGTTGATCGAGAAGCCTGTGAGCTTTTGCGGTGTTCCGTTACCGTCCCGTTCTAATTGCCCCCATTCTTCGAGCCATACGATCGTGCGATCCGGTCGGATGACGCGGAAAAGGTTGTGGTAATCAAAACCGTTTGCCAACAGCGAATCGAATGCCAAATCAAATCCGCTGAGATCATCGGGATGGACCACTGTTCGCACCTGGATCAACGATTCAGGCAGGTCACGATTGGCAGGGAACGCAGGTTCCCTGGAAAAATGCCGTACAAACTTGTCCGACTCGATGTCCCACTCAAAAGAGGTTGCGATGGCTGAATGAAGTGATGCGTTCAGGCGGGCCTCCCGTTCATTCTCAACGATCCCGGCAACAGATTGTCCGCTTCGATCGTCTTGGGCTTCTGCCATTTCTCTCTCGGTTATCCAGGGGTGCTCGGCGTTCTCACGGAAGATACTCGATGGAAAACAACGAGTTTAGAGTATTTCTCAATAAATGACCCTGGAGACACTGCATTCCGTGTGTCGGTCAGTGCCGCTGAAAGTTAAACATAATCAACATTTTGCCATTCGTCTGATACAATGTCGAACAATAGACAACCATATTGACGTTCTCTAAATCAAGTTCACGGATCTCGCACTCGTTTGGGAAGTCG
>CAIWEX010001228.1 GCA_903911795.1 uncultured Schlesneria sp. | reverse complement strand
TGAGTTTCAGCAGTCCTTTTGTGAACGTGAAATCGACGCCGCGGCTTTCTTCGTTGGTCACAATCATCGCCTGGCGAATTGCACCGTAGAACGGGGCAACGACCATGTCGATCTTCGCAGAAAAGTTTCCGGGGACCACTTTTCGCCAGTCCGGGAACCGTCCTTGAACCAGTTGGCTGGTGATGGTCGTCCCGCCACAGCGAACGGCAATGTCGTTTGGATGGATCGCAATATGAACTTCCTCTTCACCTTCGCCAAGGCTGCGTTCAATCAACGTCATTGCCTTCGAAGGGACTACGGGAGGTGCGGCGGGAGGAGTCGCCCCGCCAACAACGCGGCAGGCCCCGGAAACGACGGCCAACCGGCGACTGTCAGTCGCGGCAAATGTCGCCTTATCGGCCGTGAATTCGATCTGCACGCCGCCAAGAGCGTAACGCGTGCTTTCGGTATCGGTGGCGAAAATCGTCCGGCGAATCAATTGTCGCAGCGTCGCAGCAGTTGCCACAAAGTATTCTTCGTCACCAAACGTCGCGACGGGAGGGAAATCGGCCGGATCTTCGGCCGAGAGGCGGAATTCACTGTATCCGCAACGAATCCAGATCGCATCACTGGTGATTTCGAGTTTCACAACGTCTTCACTGAGTTCCCGCAGAACCGAGAGAACTCGAGCGGTTGGCAGCAGTGCTTCGCCCGAGGAATCCGCGACAACATCCGGAACATCGCAACGCAAGCCGATTTCGCTGTCGGTCCCGATGAGCGTCACTTTGCCGCCCGTCGCCATCAATTTGACATTCTTCAGAATGTCTTTAGTCGTTCGTGAAGGAACAACACCGGCCACAGTCTGAAAAGCATTGGTGAGCGAAGCACGTTGGCAGGTGAGCTGCATAGTTGTTAAGGGCTTTCCAAATTGAACCAATGTTAGGGATTGGAACCCCGTCTGGCTCCAATCTGACAATCCTGACGTTTCCGATTTTCCAAGGGCCGAATTGTACCTTCTCAGCCTGTAAAAGGGCAGCGAACAGGGGCAGGAAATCACACGTGCGGAGACTTCAAAACTCCGTCCAAATTCACCAGAAAACTCATTCATCTGCCACTGAATTTCATTCGTCGAAATGAATGGTTTTTTCCGGCCTATCAGAGGCTGAACCAAGCTGGATAGGCCAGGGTCAGTCATGCCATATCGGTAACGAGCAAGGCTGGCAGTGAGACCGCGCCAAGGCGTTGTGAAGAGGTTTGGTTACATCGGCGTAAGAACCAGCGACCGTGCGACCTGGCGTTACGCAACAGGCCTCTGAGTATATAGTTGTGGAGAATTAATCACACCGGGGCCTTGAATTTCGGCTCTTCGCCGCGCAACAGGCGGCGGATGTTCGCTCGATGCTGAACGATGATCAAAAGTGGAACCGCAGCACTGAACAGACCGAGACTTACGGGGTGCTGCGACCAGGGGGTCAAGTAAAAGGCACCAAATCCGATGGCGGCCAGGATCGAGCTGAGCGACACAATCCGGAACACCAGAAAGCTCCCAAAAAAGGCCACCGCACCGACGAGCAACCCCCACGGACTCAGCATGGCCACGACCCCCAGCGACGTGGCGACCCCTTTTCCTCCCCGAAAACCCAACCAGCAGGGAAACATGTGCCCCACGATCGTGGCGACACCGGAAATCACCGCCAGATCTGTCAATTGCTCCGCTGAAATTGACTCACCGCCGATCAAACGCGGAAGGAGCACAACGGGTAAAAGTCCCTTCAGTGCATCGAGCAGCAGACAAATCAGTCCCCATTTTTTGCCCAGGACACGCCCCGCGTTGGTGGCACCGATATTCCCGCTGCCGTGTTCCCGAATGTCAATTCCCTTTACGAATCGACCAATCATCAAACCGAATGGAATGGAACCTGCCAGGTAGCTGGCAACAACAATCAACGCAGCAGGGACAATCACGACGAGGATCTCATGGGGAACAAATCATGGCGAGCGATATCAAGCCGCGCATGGAGTCGTTTGTCAATTGAGGGGGCTGTTCGGCCCTGTTCGGCGCGTGTCGCTGCTCGGCGCGGGTCTCCTGACCCCGCCGAAACGACCGACCGAAGGTCTGCTCTTTATCTGTAACTGTTACCTGCGATCTGCCAAAAAGTATTGCCAAAAAGAGGAGACCTGCGGCGGGAACAGGAGACCCGCGTTGAAGTTGCGTTGTTTGTGCGATTCAGCGGATTGACGCTTCGTGATCGACCTGGCGGGACCAGTGTCTGCCGATGACTCGCAACAACCCTTCTTCCGCAGCGAACTGGACCTTCAGACCGTTCGGAATCGGCTGGACCTTGACGCTGAAACCATCCTTGGAGTCATTGAATCCGTCACGGGCATCCTGCGGATCTACGACAGGAATTACGGTTGGCCATTTTCCAACACTCATCCGTGCCTGCATCACGGTTCCGGTTTTTTCGTTTGCCGGGGCATCTTCGACGGCGTCGACAGCCGCCTGCAGTCGATCCGTCAATGTTTCGACAGGGCCGGCCGCAAACCAGACGGTCTGCTTCCCCTGTCCGATCAGGACATTGATGTTGGGCGGGACAATCGATTGCAGCATGTCTGGAATGCGAGTCGGCACCATTTGATGCAGGTCAACATTGCGATACGTCCCAATGTTCCGTTGAACAGACGTAAAATCTGCAGATTTCTCCATCCTCGTGAGCAGATGCGGCATCGCGAGATTCAGGGCGGTCGCCTCTGGGCCACGAATTCCGGCAATCAGGGTCATGTCTGCCCAGTCACTACCGATCATCTGGATGCCCAGATCCAGCCTTCCTCCGCTGACAGCGGCACCACCAAGGGCGGGGAGTTCCTTGCCCAGCAACATCAGCGGCCAATTGATCGCCAGACCGGCGGAGGCTTCTCGATTGACGAGTGCCGTGAACTCGCTGCTACGAACAACCAGCCGATTCAACTCGGCCGCCATCGTCGTACCTGGTTCGGCAGTCAGCGTCAGATCGAGTTGAAGCTGGTAAGTTCGGCGATCAATCCGGACCCCGATCATCACAGTCTGGACATCTTCAATCAGCCGCTCGAAGCCATCCAGTAACGCTTTTCCCAGAGCCCGGCGCACAGTCGCCGACTCAATCGGTTCCTCGTCCTGCTTCTGAAGCCACGGTTCAAACTGCCGACGAGCTTCCTGGATCCACGCCTGTTTGGCATCCTGAGGGACCTGACGCTGGTCGATCATCAGCACCGCGTCGTATTTTTCACGAAGTTCTCGAGTCAGGCGATCGGGCGCTTCGCGCAGTGCGTGAATTGCCGGAACGTCTTCCCCGAGCAACGCATACCCTGATCGAACGAGTACGTGATACGGTGCCCCCGGACGTTCAATTTCGTACTGATTTTCTTTGACCTTGTGATAGCCAACGACTCCGAAGGTGGCAGTCTTCATCAGGTCATCGATCTGGTGAACCGGAAGAAAAATTGTGGCAGGCGGATCCTGGACATCGTCCCATGACCACATAATTCCCAACGGAGCGGTTCGATTGATTCCACGAAACTCGCTGAAGCCCTTCATACGATCTTCGAGGGAGTCTGCGAGATCAGGGCGTTCGATCGAGTCATAAACAACATCACATGCCGCCATGAATTTCGCCAGGCTCGACATCCACGCCGAAGCCCACGGACGTTCAGGAATCTTACGGGGTGCCGCAGGAGTGTTCTTTGCTTCCTGTCCCTGCGCCGTCAAACCTGTATCGAATAGCAAGACAAGCGTGAGGCAAGCGGCGGCCAGCCTCAGCAAGGCTGGTACGGCGTTCGGAAGCCTAAAGTTTCGAGATGTCAGTTTCATGGCGTCTCCGTTTGCCTATGACAAAACCCCGGTCCAAAAAGAACCGGGGTCTTCGATGTCGTCGAGTTTGATTTCCTCGCTTGTCTGAATCACCTGACGTTAACGCTGGGGCAATTGCAGGCCCTGAGTCGTCGATCGTTATGGGACGCTGACCAGGTTCTTCGTGACGATGGTCGTACCAACGGGCTTGAGCACGTCGGTACCATTGCCGCCATTCATGTTCAGTGTTGTGACGTTGCAGTAGGTCAGGTTCAATGTGTCGTTTCCATCTCCCAGATTGGCAGTGGTCACTGTGGATTTGAGTCCGACAACGCTCACCGTATCATTACCGCCAGTGCACGTGATATTGAGAATCACGTCGCCAGCGTAGGGGAATGTCAGAGATTGAGTGCTGCTTGCTGCATTGCCGATTCGCGTGGCACCGGCCCCTTCAACCGCAATCTGACCAGCTCGCAGTGTGATCGCAAACGAGTTGTCTGCGCCGTCATCGGTGATCGTTAAGGTCTTGGTTCCGGGAACATAGTTCACCGCGATATAGAAGTTGCCGATGGTGACGGTACTGGTCAGGATGTTGCTGGTGATGGTTCCATCGTTGACCTGAAAATCGATTTTACGGGGAGTTTTTGTCGGATTGGTCTGGGTATTGGAGTAACTGACCGCTCGCAGGGCCGTTTGCATCTGTAGCAGCGAGGCAGAGTTATCGGCAGAAGTCAGAGTCATGGTGCCCGAGGCGGCATCATAAACACCTGTGATATTCCCCATCGTCGATGGGTTTGCGACGAACGTCAACACGTCTTCGGTTGGAACAACATTGGTGATTTTCACCGTTCCACCTGGAAGCGTCGTGTTGTCCGGGTCTCCAACTTTGATGTTCGGGTTGATCGGTTTCGGAAGTTCTCTGATTCCATAAAACAGATCGGCATTGATCGTCAGCAAAGGAGCCCCTTTCAGTCCTTTAGTGCTGAACGAACCGGTAATCGTGTATTGTCCGAGACTGCCGTACTTTGTGTATCCGGTCGTCAACGGATTGCCGTTTGCAACCCCTTCAATCTTCACATAATAAGTTCCCGCAACGACGGCCTGATTGATCGAGGCAATCACGTCGGTGGGTGGGTTTGCCGGGTTCCCTGGTGCAACGACCAGAACTCCCTTGGAATCGAGCAGACTGAGCTGAATATCAAGCATCGTATTGGCAGGGCCGCCCACAGCGTCCAACTTGATATTTCCTGAACCACAGGTGATTTTGAAAATATCTGCGTCGTTTGTCGTTTCGATGACACCGCTTGTATTGACTGCAAACGATGACGCACCTGCGGTTCCACCAATGGACTTGGCACCACTGGTCGTACTGCTGTAGTCATCCTGGCGGTACGACAGATACGAGGCGATCATGGTGAGATCGTCTTCCTGATTGTCAGCATTCGCGTATTCACCCTTGCTCCACTGTACGATCGGCTTGTAATAGCCCGCACCCATGTGAGGTGCCCAGCCGACCTTTCCAGTCCCCTGGCCAAGGTAATAACCCTGGTGTGACGGGTCAGATGCTGGAAACAGGCCGTCGTGGTGAAGTCCTACGGTGTGCCCCACTTCATGAACACAGGCGTCCGCATTTGGTTTACTAGCCGTGGTCACACCAGGCTGCAGAACAAAACACGGCGTGTCGATCCCCAAACCAATGTCCAGTCCGAAGGAATCGAGGAATGCGACACCACCTGCATTTGGGGCGGGACTTGGGAACGAATCACCAAATAGCACTCGCATCCCCCACTTGAGGTCCGCTCCCCCGGTGTTAATCAAATCGCTGACCATTGGAGTTTCGGTCGTTACGTCAACGTCGTAAGGCGAATAGCATTCGGCCACACGTTGCCAGATCTGAACGATATTCGCCTGCTCTGCCGCGGAAAATGTCGTCGGATCACCATCCATGTCATACGCCGTCGTGGTGATGATTGGCGTCGTAGCATCGTTCCACCACGTATTTTGCGTCACGTGACCGTCAAAGTCGAGGTAGATTCGCTTTGCGGCATTGGGGCGGCTGTGCAGTTGAAATGTGCTGGCCCCTGCGGGAACAGCAACAATTCGCGGTGCTAACTGTGGCTGAACCTGGCTGAATTTGTTGAAATCGAGGGGCGCTGCAGCACAGGCATGACGACCATTTATCGTCAGACTCTGGCACTCCGAGTTCGCACACATTCTGTCCGTCATACCAGATGGCGAACGGCAGGGGCTTCCCATAAAGCAGGCGATAGAAGCGACAGAAGCCGCACAAACCCAACGGAGGAACCGACGCGATCCTGCAGTGGGAGAGGCAAACTGGCCAAGTGCCATGGTGAAATCCTTGGTGATGCGCTATCAGAAATGAGCCGAGTCGAAGGGATTCTCACCCCTGCCACCCCAAATTTCAATGAAAATCCACAAAAAGAGGATTTCCTGAGGAGTTATTCAGAGTGTCGACCTGATTTTCAGTGAATCTCCAGTCCATTAGAAGTGTTCTGTCATAGGAGTTCATGTTCGTGAACACCGATTGATTCGGGCAAAGTCGGGCTGATTCAACGGAGTTGCGAGTC
This sequence comes from uncultured Schlesneria sp., assembly GCA_903911795.1. Taxonomy (GTDB): domain Bacteria; phylum Planctomycetota; class Planctomycetia; order Planctomycetales; family Planctomycetaceae; genus Schlesneria. The sequence continues at coordinate 289 of CAIWEX010001228.1, read as the reverse complement.
AGGCAGAGTTTGAGGGTTTTTAGCGAACAGCATTCAGCGGACAGCGGGCAGAAGCTAATTCGCTTGCGAACTTTGTCGCGGAAAATGAATATTCAGTCTGACATCATTCCTGCTGATCGCTGACGGCTTACCGCTGACCGCCCGAACCAGAAAAACCGATCCAAATCGTCAGAAATCGTTGGCAATCGCCCTTCACCGGACTTAGGCTACAATCCTTACACCCCGAAGATTCCTCCGGGTTTGCCAGAACTTTCCATCGTGAACTGATTGTCGCAACAACCGACACCAG
>CAIWEX010001227.1 GCA_903911795.1 uncultured Schlesneria sp. | reverse complement strand
CCACTTCAAATACGTCGAGTCCCGCTCCGCGCAGATGACCGGAATTCAACGCTTCGACCAATGCTTTCTCGTCAACCAGCAGGCCTCGGGCAGTATTGATCAGGACCGAACCCGGCTTCATCTTCGCGAACGTCCGGGCGTTCATGATGTGCTTGGTCTCGGCGCCCATTGGCAGGTGCAGCGTGACGTAATCTGAACGGCTCAGCAGCGTGTCGAGATCTGCCAGTTCGATCCCCCACTGTTCGACGAATTCACGGTTTGGATACGGATCGTACGCGATCACCTTCATTCCCAGCCCAACAGCACGGGTGGCAACCGCGCGGCCGATACGGCCCAACCCGACGATACCTATCGTCGTTCCGATGATGCGGGGAGTAGAAACTCGCTTCCACGTGCAGGCACGAACGTATTGATCGCGTGACGGGAATCCACGACCCACACCGAACAACAAGGCAAAAGTGTGCTCGGCGACGGCGTGATGATTCACGCCAGGAGTTGTCGCGACGACCACTCTATGACGATCGCAGGCTGCCATGTCGATGGCATCAAAGCCGACTCCGGTCCGCGATAGAACTCGCAGATTGGGACAGGCTGCAATCAGAGATTCCGGCCAGGGCTCGGAACCAGCGACAACACCGTGGCAGTCACGGACAATCGGAAGCAGTTGGACCGGATCATAAAGATTGACATTCCTGGGGGGATGGACGACGTCGAATCCGCCGGCCTGCAAGATCGCCAGATGAGGACCTTCTTCGGTGTTCAACGAGGTGCAAACAACTGTAGGCATGGCAAACGTACCTTGATCAAGGAATTCTGGAGTGAGAACTTGCGTATCATTCGAACGATTCGGAGTCCCGACGTCTTGACTTCAAACGAGGAACCACGAACCACACGAAAAACTGATTACGCCCAGGCTGCACCGCTAGGGTACAGGTACTTCTGGATCGACTCAGGCAGCATTGTGATGCTGTAGCCAGGGGCCGTGGGCGGAACATACCTGCCATTCTTCATCACGATTGGATCGACAAAGTGCTCGTGCAAATGGCCAGCGTATTCGCACAGGCGATTCTCCAAAGATCCGCTGACGCAGATATAATCGATCATCGCCAGATGCTGGACATATTCACACAGGCCGACCCCGCCAGCATGCGGGCAGACGGGGATGCCAAACTTCGCGGCCAGCAGAAGCACTGACAGAACTTCGTTCACGCCCCCCAGGCGGCAACTATCGATCTGCAAGACACCGATCGCCTGCGCCTGCAGGAACTGCTTGAACATGATTCGGTTCGCGCAATGTTCCCCCGTCGCCACCTGAATCGGCGCGACCGCTCTGGCAATTGCGGCATGACCGAGGATGTCGTCAGGATTGGTCGGTTCTTCGATAAACCACGGCTTGAATTCTGCCAACTCTTTCATCCAGGCGATTGCCGAGGAAACGTCCCAGACCTGATTCGCATCCATCATCAGTCGTCGGTCCCAACCGATCTCTTCGCGAATGATCCGGCAACGGCGAATGTCATCCTGCAGATCGCGCCCGACCTTGATCTTGAAGACGTTCCATCCCTGGGCCAGGCATTCGCGACAGAGCCGTCGCAGTTTTTCGTCGTCGTACCCCAGCCAACCGGCGGACGTCGTATAGGCGGGATATCCTTCTCGTTGCAACAGCGCGATCCGCTCACCTTTTGTCGCTTCGACTCGCTTCAGCAGCTCGAGTGCCGAATCGGGGGTCAATGCATCCGTGAGATAACGGAAGTCGATGCAGCCGACAAATTGCTCAGGAGTCAAATCAGCGACGAGTTTCCAGAGGGGCTTGCGTTCGACCTTGGCCCACAGATCCCAGACAGCGTTCACAACGGCTGCCGTTGCCAGATGGATCGCACCTTTCTCGGGCCCGATCCAGCGTAACTGACTATCGCCCGTGATGTGCCTCCAGAAGCCAGCCATATCGCGTGTGAACGACTCAAGCGTTCGGCCGACCACCAGTGGTGCCAGTGCCTCGATCGCCAGGCAGCAGATTTCGGTACCGCGACCAATCGTGAAAGTCATACCGTGGCCCGCCAGGCCATCGGCGTGGTCGGTTTTCAGGATGACGTACGCGGCAGAGTAATCAGGGTCCGGGTTCATCGCGTCGGAGCCATCGAGCATTCGCGACGTAGGGAATCGGATATCGTGAACGGTCAGGCCTGTGATTGTTGTCGGCATAGATGAGTCACTTGTTCCATCAATGGAAAAGCCCGGCACTTCACGAGCCGGGCTGGAAATTCGTTGATTGGTCTCGCTTTCGAACCTGAATCCGACTTAGACCATCACTTTCGGGCCTGAATCCGGGCCAGCGACGCAGCGACCAAACCACGGGCATCGCGAGTTTCGAGGATCACCTGCCGATACCGATCGGGATAGGGAACTCCGCGGATCAGCAGCAAGGTATCTCCGGCGGCATTTGTCAGGCGAATATCGCCCGTTTTGTAGAAGACCTGTCGTGAATCGGGATCGATCGACACATCCGCGATCTGAGCCAGAGGGACTGAATTGAGCTGCCGGATGCCGAGCGAGTTGTATTGCTTCACACTACGATTCGTGATGACATACCGTGTCCCCACAACCTTCAGGATCAGGTAAATCGCTGCTCCGAGCGGAGCGGTTGCCAGTGCGAAGACGTACGAAATCTTGACGCCCCAGATCTTGGTGGGGATGCATTCGTACAGTCGATTCAGAAATTCACCGATCCCTGTGCATGCGATCGATGGATACAATTCCTCGACAATCGATTCAAAATCGGGACTGACCCCCGAAATTGCCTGAACTTTCTGCGTCAACATGGCTTCCGTTTCGAATCCATACCAGAGAAGGGACCTGACTGGGACTGAAACGACGATACCGGATGTTGGCATAGAACTCCAGCGATCTCGCAGGGCAATCCAGGGCAATCGGCTTTTTCAAAACTGTCATTCCCTGTGGGCTGAAGGCCCACAAGAACAAAGCACAGGGCTGCAGCCCTGTGAACAGAATTAACGCAAAATGTGCGACCTGAAAGGTCGCAAGGCGCGACTGAATCAGAGTTGATCGCTATCACTAAATTTCTCGCCGGGTGCGCACCGCTTGTGTTGCGCAATGCCGGTTTTCAACTCGGAAAGTGAAAAGGTGTAGGGGTGCCACGATCTTGGAGTCTGCGGCAAGGTCGTGCTGAATTTGGTTTCCAGCCCATTTCACAACCGGTTCACAACCGGTAGGTTCAGCCACGGATTTGCGGCCCAAAGGGCCAGTAATTCACCCAGCCAGGGCCCTTCGGCCCTGGAGTCGATCCCCCAAAATCTTCATAAGGCCTGAAGGGCCGATCGTTCTATTCGATGGGTCTAAAGACCAACGGAATATTCGGCCCTTCAGGCCTCAGATCCTGCTTTTACATCGTTTCCCAGGGCCGAAGGGCCCTGGTTGGGTGAACTGCTGCCCCGTTGGGCTGTAAGACATTAAGCTCCAGGTGTTTATGGAAATCACTCGCCTCGACAATCTCTTTGGCTTTTCTGTTTCAGAACATAGTTTCCCCGCACCTTGGGGCGCATACGCAGGGGGAGCAACGCATCCGTGCCGTTCGTCAAATCAATTTCAGAAGGGCAGAACGATAGAAGATATTTGAATCATGATTCTTCATCGTTCTGCCCCCCATCATTCTGCCAAATCCTGTCTTTCATGAAATTGAAAATAGGAGACTGTTTCAGAACATAGATCTAAGACGGCGGGCCGTTTGTCATCCGAACTTCTTTGAAGTGAGAATCGTCTGCTTTTCGCGGTTCCTTGTCATCCAGTCGGTCGCGGTTTCCGTTGTACTGGTCATTGAAAACGAAAATGACGACAGAGTGAGCAGCATCTTTCCCCGAGGCGCTCCGTGAACGAATTGATCCACAACTTCTTGACTGACATGCCGTTGCCGTACTTTCTGGCGATGTACGGTGCTTGTTCGTTGATTGCGATTCTGGCCGGAAGTTTCTGGATCTGGCTGTGTGATGGAACACGCGACGAAGACCTTACGGACGAGTTGGCGTTGCTGAAAGATCCTTACGAAGTCGCTTACTTGAGCGGTCATGCGAGACGCGTGACGCTGCTGGGGATCTTCGACCTGGTGGAGCGAGGTTATCTTGAGCGACTTTCGTCGCATCGGCGATTACTTCTCATTCGTGTCAAGTACCTGCGCCGCTGTTGTCCGCATCCTTCATTGGATGAATTGACACCGATCCAAAGTGCCATCTGGAAATGGTTCGAAAGGCCGCGATCCGAGCGTGAGGTTCTCGATCGGCAGACGGGATTATTGAAAGTCGTCGAACCGCTTTGCCAGGAACTGATCGAACCGCTGAAAGAATGGAGACTCCTTGAAACACCACTCCGCTGGACCATGCGTCGTCTCGTCGGATGGACGCTCGCGGTCGGAATTATGGGGGTGGGGTTTTACAAGCTGATCACGTCGATCATCGCTGGACACCCCGAAACTTTTTGCCTGCTGTTGATGATTACAGTCGGACTGGCGTTCACAGCCATGATTTGTCGACCACAGCGACTGAGCGATCTGGGGCAGCGTGTTTTGGACCGAATACGTGTCCAGAATGGCGATCGAGCATTAAACAACGATCGATTGCTGACGATGGCTCTGTTCGGTTCCGTTGAGTCGCCCGATGCAGCTCGACCGGATGGCGACATACCGAATCAGGGGCCACTCGTGACACATGCAGGCTGATCCAAAGAATGAACAGCGCAGACGAAAAGCCCGGTCTTCATCCGAAGACCGGGCTCATTTATTACTGCATGGCAAGCGGGCCAACACGCGTCCGGGCAATGGCCGAAACAGAACTACTTGCGGTGCCGGATCTTGGCACGCATCTTTCGCTTCTTTCGTCCGATCTTTCGTCGACCCTTACCGGTTTTCTTGACGCCCATCAGACCTGCGCTCCCGTCATCGGTGTTTCCTTATATGATACCCCGCGACACAACTCGACAGCGGGGGAGCCAAGGATAGCAACTTGGCTCCAAGCGATCAAGGATCGCGCCAAAACCGCAATCGATTCGATCGTCACCGGGCCGGTGAGACGGAAACGCACTTAAAGCATTTGGTAGTTTGATGTTTGAAGTAATTCCTGCTGCGGACAACGCTGAACCGTACCTCGGCGGAGAAAGCCCAATTTCAGCAACTTTGACTATGCTGAACGAAAAGATGAAACTTTCCGGACCGCCGCCGGGATGGCAGCCGGACAAATCCGACTCTACAGCAGGATTGCTGGCGAATTTATGTACCAATGAAAACGATCGCATTCTTGAAGCGATCTATCAGGATCGAAAGCGAGAAACTCGGCGAGAGATCCCGGAATGAGTTTTCTGCGGGATACCAGTATTCTGTCCGCCCACCTTCGCTGCCCTTCCGATGGCACTAAGCCGCGTCTTCTTCGCTGACTTCCTCGCCGATGTCATCCGCATCCGTTTCAGGAAATAGAGAGGGTGTGGCCAGGGTCTTTCGCAGGGTTTCGGCATTTGGCAAATCATCAAGATCGCGTAGCCCGAACATTTCCAGAAACTGGCGAGTCGTTCCGTAGAGAAATGGTCGACCGAGCGAATTCTCTTCGCCGCAGATGCGAACCAGGCTGCGATCCATGAGTTGCTTCAGCATTTCCGCACATTGAACACGACGAATGGATTCGATTTCGGCGCGTGTCGCTGGCTGGCGATAGGCAACGATGGCCAATGTTTCCAAAGCGGTCGGCGACAGTTTTAACTCGGCCTGCCGATGATGAACTTTGCCAAGCCAGAACGCGAAGTGTGGACGAGTCAACATGCGATAGCCGCTGGCAACTCGCTCAATACGGAATGCAGTTCCAGCCCGGTCATAAGCGGTATTCAACTGCTCAATCAGTTCCCGAGCCTCCGCAATATCTGCGAGGGTTGCCAGTTGAATCAGGCGTCGGATCGTCAGCGGCGAATCGGACACAAGCAGCGCTGCTTCAGCACGTGCCATCTTGGGAGTCCGAACGCAGACGGGATCGACTCCCGACATGGGGACAACGTCGGGTCCATCATCGCCGCGTGCAAAAAATTCCCAGCGGCGACCATCGACTGGTACCGATTTCCAGCCAAAGTCAGGCAGCGACAGGGGGGAACGGGGATGCATGAGTCGAATTTATCTCTGGCCCGAAACGAGGCGAAAGCCCAAGCGAACTCGCAACGATCCGAACATCGCCGACGTTTTGGCGTTACCGGCGCTGCTGACTTTCCAGAATCTGTTCCAGAACCTTTTCGACAGCCTTCAACGGTTCGTCGGCTTCAGCTTCGTAGCGATAGGAGAGGCGCGGTGAGTCGCTTGGGGTATACGAACAGATGAACAGGAACTGATTTTCACGATGTCCCGGCTGCAATCGGAAATTACGAATCTCGAGTTCATTCAATTTGCGAACGGCCGACTGCCAGGTCAGAGGTTCGATATCCAGAGGATTCGATCCCTTGGGGGCAGGTTCTGGTGTTTGATCGCGGCGGCGCTGGAAAGCTTTCGGTCCCCGCATCGCATCGCCAGGTTGCGCACGAGGTGTATTGTCGCGGAAATCGAAACCTGTCGATGGCTGATTGCGAGGTTCCTCAGGTTGCGATCGAGGTTCGTCGTCAAACTCATCCAGCCAGCCTGCTTTTGAAGGGGGCATTTTTCCACGCGGTTGCGGATTCGCATCCGCGATGACCTTCTCTTTATCTCGATTGGAGCGGCCTGGTCGCGTGATTGGGACGGAGTCCCCGACGCGGCCAGGGGGCAATGCGGAACCTGGTTCGCCGGGTTCTGATCCAAACAGAGGTGCGTCCTCAAGTTCTTCCATGTTGTCATTGGCTGGTCGAGCGGACTGACCAACGCGACGTTCGCGGGCCTTTGTGGCCCCTTCATCCAGCGGGGATGCGACCACCGGTGCGAATTGAGGGATGCCAAAAATGGCCAGGGCCGGTATCGACAATACCGGGACCATCAACAGCAACGTGACAAATGTTCCATGAACTGACCGCATGGGTCGTCCTCGTCCGAAATCCGTCGGTTCACATCAAGCCCAGGCTGATCAATTTCATACTGAAAATCAGGCAAGTTCCAAGGATTGGAGTTCCCGATTCGGTCAGCATTACCATCGAATAAAGCCTCGCCAATCCATCCTGGTCGGCGCGGGGCGGGATGTTACGTGAAGACCGAAAGTCTGGCAATTGGAGTTTGTAAGTTTGTCGCATCAGCCGATTTTGCGTCCAAATGGCACGCGAGGTGGGTAACGAGATTTTGAACGGCAAGATTTGCGTAGCCGAACTCGCGAGAGTACGGAGATGCTCTGAATTCTGAGAGATAGTCGTGGTTCGCTCCGCGAACCAACGCTTCTTCGTTGACAAGACGTCTGACGACCATGCGGCTGGGTCTGACCAAAGGGAAGGCCCCGAAACGGAGAGCACGCTCAATCTTTCAGGGCCATCCGCTTCGCTCCTGACCCTGCCACCCCGCCGAATGAATTCACAGCCT